>JAQSCR010000450.1 GCA_029945495.1 Pseudolabrys sp.
TTCGGCGGTCACGCACCTTACGAGCTGAAGGACGGCACCTGGGCCGATCACCGCGAGCCCTTTGTGAAGTCCGTGATGGCGGTGATGGACGAGTTTGCGCCTGGATTTTCAGACCGCGTCATCGACATGCAAGTTCTGCTGCCGCCCGATCTCGAAGAAATCTTCGCGCTGCCGCAGGGGCACATCTTTCACGGTGAGTTGCTGCCCGATCAACTGTTCTTTCAGCGCCCGGCCGCTCATTTCGCCGACTATCGCACGCCGCTCCGGAACCTCTATCTCTGCGGCTCGTCCGCGCATCCGGGGGGCGGCGTCTCCGGCATCCCGGGTTACAACGCTGCGCGCGAAATCCTACGTGATCGGAAGGGTTGGAACTGATCATGTCGACGCGCTTTCGCCATCGGCTCGACCCGCTGCTCGAGCCGCAGTCCGTGGCCCTGCTAGGAGCGTCGCGGCGCCCCAACAGTCCGGGTAACGCCATGGTGCGCATGCCGCGCCTCGCGGGCTATTCCGGACGACTCTATCCAATCAATCCGAACTACGACTCGGTCGAAGAGATCAAGTGTTACCCTTCGCTGGCGGCGCTTCCTGAGAGCGTCGATCACGTCGTGCTTGGCGTCGCCAACGCCAAGCTCGAAGCCGCGCTTGACGAGGCGATTGCGCATGGCGCCAAGGCGGTCACCATCTTTGCCAGCGGCATCCTCGAGGGCGAGGAGCACGGCGAACTCGTTGCGCGCATCAAGAAGCGCGCGCGCGATGCCGGCATCGCCCTCTGCGGCGGCAACGGCATGGGGTTCTACAACCTGGATCGAAACCTGCGCATCGTCGCCTTCGATTCGGCGCTCGACATGCGACGCGGGCCGATCACCTTGATCGCGCAGTCGGGATCGGCGTTCGGCGCTCTGTCGCACAATGATCGGCGGCTCGGCTTCAATCTTTCGGTGTCTTCTGGTGGCGAATGGGTCACCACCGCGGCAGACTATCTCGACTGGGCGCTGGAACAGCCGACGACCGGAATTGTCGGCATGTTCCTCGAAACCGTGCGTGACACGACGGGCTTCGTCGCCGGGCTGAAAAAAGCCGCCGCCAAGCACATCCCGGTCGTGGTGCTCAAGGTTGGCCGTACGCCCGAAAGCGCCGCGATGGCGCTCAGTCATACCGGTGCGCTCACCGGCAGCGATGCCGCCTACGAAGCGCTGTTCGACAGATATGGCGTCATCCGCGTCGAGGACGAGGACGAATTCGCTGCGACGCTGTTGCTCTTGTCGCATCCGAAACGCCCGGCGAGAGGTGGCCTCGCAGCGATGCATGATTCCGGCGGCGAACGCGAGATGATGGTCGATATCAACGCCAAGATCGGCGTGCCGTTCGCGCGGATTTCGTCTGCGACGACCGACGCATTGAAGGCGCAGCTCGATCCCGGGCTCGCGCCGATCAACCCGCTTGATGCCTGGGGGACCGGCGCGAATGTCGAAGAGAACTTCGCAAACCTGATGACGACGTTGCTCGATGATTCCGACACCGCGCTCGGCGTGATGTTCAACGACATCCGCGACAACTATTATCTGTCGGACCAGTTCGCGAACGCGATGCTGGCAGCCGCGGCGCGCAGCAGTAAGCCGCTGGCGATCGCCACCAACTACGCCTTGGTCCGACACGAGCAGATCGCCTTGCGCCTGACCGCCGCCGGTCTGCCGGTGATCGACGGCACGCGCGAGGCGCTCAAGGCCGTTAAGCACGCGTTTGCTTATCGCGACTTTCAGGCCACCATCGCCGAGGACGAGCCGAGTCCAGCATCGGCGGAGACCCGCGAGATCTGGCTGCGCCGGTTGGCCGCCGGTCCCTTGAACGAACAGGACGGGCTCGATCTGCTCGCTGCCTACGGCATCCGCACGCCGCGGCGGCGAGCGGCCGCCGACCGCGCGGCGGCATTGCGTGTGGCAGAGGAGATCGGCTTTCCAGTGGCGCTGAAGACGGCCCAACCGGGCATCGCCCACAAGAGCGATGCCGGCGGCGTCAAGCTCGACTTGCGCGATGGCGCGGCCGTGGTCGCGGCCTATGACGACCTCGCGCAGCGCCTCGGACCGGCGGTCTTGGTACAGGAGATGGCCGGCAAGGGCGTCGAGGCAGCCCTCGGGGCGATCAACGATGCCGAGTTCGGTCCTTACGTCATGGTCGCGGCAGGCGGAATTTTGATCGAGCTCCTCGACGATCGATCGGTCGCGCTCGCTCCGATCGACCGTGTCAAAGCGGGTACGATGATCGACGGACTGAAGCTGCGCAAGCTGTTGTCGGGCCTGCGCGGCGCGCCGCTGTCTGACATCGGTGCGCTCGCCGAGGCGCTGCGCCGGCTCTCGCATCTGGCTTTTGACCTTCGCGACGGGCTACGCGAGATCGACATCAACCCAATAATCGTCGGACCGTCCGGTGCCGTCGCGGTCGACGCGCTCGTCATAGGCAATGCGACGCGCCGCGATTGAAAGAGGCAAGCAATGGACCTCGCACTCAGTGCATCGGAAGCGCAACTGCAAAGCAAGGCTCGCCGCTTTTGCGAAGAAGTACTCGAGCCACTCGAGGCCGTGGTCACAGAGCACGGTCATTTGCCGCGCGAGCACCGGACGCCGCTGCGCCAGAGCGTCATTAAATGGGGCTTCACCGGCATCAATCACTGCGCCGCAGATGGCGGCTGCGGCTTCAACATCCTCGAACAGATGCTGATCAACGAGCAGCTCGGCCGCGTGAGTTGCGGTCTGTGGGCCGCGGTCTGGCAGCCGCCGGCCCCGCTGCGCTACGGCACGGCGGAGCAGAAGGCTCGCTATCTGGCGACGAGCTGCCGTGGCGAGCGCCGCGGCTGCTTTGCCATCACCGAGCCGCAGGCGGGCTCCGATCCGCGGCTGGTGCAAACGCGGGCGGTGCTGCGCGACGGTGTGTGGCGCATTAGCGGCGAGAAGTGGTTCGTCACTTCATACGATGCCTGCGACTACATCATCGTGCACGCGCATGTCGATGGCGATCCGGACAAGCCGACGCTGTTCCTGGTCGATCATGGTTCGCCTGGCATCTCGCATGTCCGCTCGCCGCGCTTCATGCACGATTACATCTTCGACCACGCCGAACTGGTGTTTGACGCGGTCGCGGTTCCGCCGGAGCGCATGCTGGGCAACATCGGCCAGGGCTTCGAACTGACCAAGGACTGGTTCGTCGAGGCGCGGTTGCAGATCGCCGCGCACTGTATCGGCGCGGCCACCCGAGCTGCCGAGATTGCCGAGGCCTACGCAAAGGAGCGCGTCCAGTTCGGCAAGCCAATCCGCGAATTCCAGGCGATCGACTTCATGCTGGCCGACATGGCCGTCGACATCCTGGCGGCGAAAAGCACGCTCTATCGCGTCGCCTGGGAGATAGATGCCGGCGTCGACCGCAAGGCGGTGCATGCGCGGGCGAGCGCGGTGAAGCTCTTGTGCTCGGAGATGGCCGGGCGCGTGCTCGATCGCGCCGTCCAGGTGCTCGGCGGACGCGGCTACATGCGCGAGAACGCCGTCGAACGGCTCTATCGCGACGTTCGTGTCGACCGCATCTGGGAGGGCACGTCTGAAATCCAGCGCGCGATCATCGGAGGCCAGATCGGCAAGCGCGGCATGGGGCTTTATGCCGGCTGGCCGGGAGCCTCCGTATGACGCCGCATGCCGTGACCAAAGCGGTCGGCTCGCTATGGGAGAAAACGGCGCCGCCCGATCCCTCCGACCCGCCGCTTGTTGGCGAGCACAAGGCCGACGTCTGCGTCGTCGGTGCCGGCTTCACCGGTCTCTCGGCGGCGCTGCATCTCGCCGAAGCCGGCATCTCAGTGATCGCGCTGGACGTGGAATGTGCGGGCTTCGGCGCCTCCGGCCGCAACGGCGGGCAGGTGCTGCCGGGATTCAAATGGTACCCCGACGAGCTCGTCGGCAGATACGGCGCAAGCCGCGGCGAGCGCATGGCGGCGTTTGGCGCCGCGGCGCCGGCTCTCGTCTACGATCTCATCGCGCGGCATGGCATCGCATGTGGGCTGCGAAATTGCGGCTGGCTCAACGCAGCCGTCGACGACGCAGCACTCGCGGTCCAGACGTCGCGCGCCGAGCAATTGGCGCGGCGCGGCGCCAAAGTCCGTGTGGTCGACCGTGCGGAGGCGCGGGAACTGCTAGGCACCGGTCGCTATTGCGGCGCCATGCTCGACGAACGCGCCGGCGCGCTCAACCCGCTCGCTTATGCACGCGGATTGGCCACCGCGGCGCAACGGCACGGCGCCCGCGTGCACCGCGGCTCGGCTGCCACAAATCTGGCGCGCATCAATGGCCGCTGGCGTGTCGCCACGGTCGGCGGCGCGGTCTCGGCCGACACTGTGCTCCTGTGCACGAACGGCTATACCGGCGGGCTGTGGCCCGGTCTCGCCCAGGAGTTCATCCCGATCAACAGTCTGCAGGTCGCGACGCGGCCGCTGCCGGACAAAGTGCGCGCGACTATCTTGCCGCGCGGCCACGTCGTTTCCGACACGCAGCGCATCCTTCTTTATTTCCGGCTCGACGACGAAGGTCGGCTTATCATGGGCGGTCGTGGCTCGCTCGGCGAGACCAGCCGCGATTCACTGTTTCGCTTCGTCGAAGACGCGGCATGCCGTCTGTTTCCGCAGATCGGCAGGCCGGAATGGCAATTCCGCTGGTCGGGCAAGGTCGCGCTCACCGCCGATCACATGCCACACGTTCATGAATTGGCGCCGGGCTTGCGCAGCTGCGGCGGCTACAACGGCCGCGGCGTCGCCATGGCGAGCGCGATGGGTCGCGAACTCACCGAATGGGTGCGTACCGGCAATGCGGAAACGATGGCGCTGCCGCCATCGCCACTGCAGCCGCTGCCGTTCCACGGCATGCGTCGGCCGGTGCTTGAAGTCATCACCGCCTATCTCCGCCTGCGCGATCGGCTGAGCTGGCGCGGCAGCCCCGGAGGCGCATTGTGAGCGCCGGTATCGAGCGTTGTCGTGTTGTGGTGATCGGTGGCGGCGCCGTCGGCGCCAGCGTGCTCTATCACCTCGCCTTGCGCGGCTTTACCGACGCCGTCCTGCTTGATCGCGACGAGCTCACCTCAGGCTCGACCTGGCATGCGGCGGGCAATTGTCCGAACTTCTCGACCAGCCAGTCTGTCATGGCCCTGCAGGCCTATTCGACGCGGCTTTATGCCGAGCTCGGCGAGTGCGTCGGCTATCCGCTTAACTACCCCGGGACGGGCTCGCTGCGGCTTGCGCATAGCCGCGAGCGCCTCGACGAGTTTCACCGCGTTGCGGCGATGGCGCGCCGCGCCGGCATCGCCTTCGAGGTCGTCTCGCCGCAAGAGGCGCGCGTCCGGCACCCGTTCCTCGAACTACACGATCTCGTCGGTGCGCTGTGGGATCCGGGCGACGGCGACATCGACCCGAGCCAGCTCACACAGGCCTTTGCGAAGGGCGCGCGCGATCTTGGCGTGCGGATACATCGCTTCACACGCGTCACCGGCCTTTCGCGCGAAGCCGGGGGCGAATGGCGTGTCACGACCGACAAGGGCGCTTTCGCCTGCGACATCGTCGTCAACGCGGCCGGCTATCGCGCCGCGGAGGTGATGGCGCTCGTCGGCCGGCCGCTGCCGCTTGTGACCATGTCGCATCAATACCTGGTCACTGAGCTGATCGATGAACTCGCGGGCTATCGCACACTGCTGCCGATCCTGCGCGATCCGGATGTCAGCTACTACCTGCGGCAGGAGCGGCAGGGCTTGCTGCTTGGCCCGTATGAGGCCGATGCGCGGCTGATGTGGCGCGACGGCATACCCGACAACTTCGCCAATCAGCTCTGGCCCGACGATCTCGACCGCCTCGAGACTTATCTCGAGGATGCAATGGCGCGGGTGCCAATCCTTGCAAGCGTCGGCATCCAGCGGGTCATCAATGGGCCGATCCCCTATACGCCTGACGGCAATCCCCTGATCGGCCCGGTGCGCGGCGCGCCGGGACTCTTCCTCTGCTGCGGCTTCTCCTTTGGCATCGCGCAGGCCGGGGGGGCAGGGCGCGTCGCCGCCGACTGGATCGTCGACGGCGCGCCAAGCTGGGACATCTGGAACTGCGAGGCGCTGCGCTTTGGCGACTATGCGACGGTGGGGTACACGGCCGAGCGCGCCTGTGAGCTCTATCGCCGCGAATACGCCATCGCGTTTCCGGTCGACGAATGGTCCGGTGGCCGGCCGGCGCTTCAAACGCCGCTTTACGGCGTGCTCGCTTCCAAGGGCGCGCAGTTCTGCGCGCGCGGCGGCTGGGAGCGGGCGGCATGGTTCGCTCGCGCTGGCGATGACCCGGAGCCGCCGACCTCGTTCCGGCGCAGCGGCTGGCACGATGCGGTCGGCGAGGAATGCCGTGCCGTACGCGAAGCCGTCGGTATCATGGACATGGGCGGCTTCACCAAGATGCGGATTGAAGGCGAGGGTGCCGCGCGCTTCCTCGATCGGTTGCTGTGCGGGCGTTTGCCGCCCGTCGGCCGCGTGCGTCTGACCTGGGCGCTCGATCACAAGGGTCGCATCGTCAGCGAATTCACAGTTTCGCGGCTTGCCGACGATGTCTTCTATCTGGTGAGTGCGGCCTCCGCTCATGAACACGATCTCGCTTTGATCGAGGCGGCGCTGCCGGTCAATGGCAGCGTGCGGATGACCGACCTGTCCGGCGCGCTCGGATCGGTGGTGATCGCCGGACCGCGTGCGCGCGATTTGCTCACGAGGGTGACCGATGCGCCGCTCGACAATGCCGCGTTCCCCTGGCTCAGCGCCAAGGAGATCGAGCTCGGCTTCGGACGTGCTCTGGCGCTGCGCGTCGGTTATGTAGGCGAGCTCGGCTTCGAATTGCATATGCCGCTGGCGGCGCTCACCGCCGCCTATACCCGGCTCTGCGCTGCCGGCGCCGATCTCGGCCTGCGCGACTTCGGCGTCTATGCCATGGACAGCCTGCGCATGGAGAAGAGCTATCGCGGCTGGAAGACCGATATCGACCGCAACGTCACGCCGCTAGAAGCCGGCTTCAGAGGCATGGTCGCGCTCGACAAAGGCGACTTCACCGGTCGCGCAGCGCTTGCTGGCGAGGACGTTAAGCGCAGCATGGTCACGCTGATGCGCGACGACGCCGGCGATGCTGAGGCGCCGCCGATGGCAGTGGTCTGGCGCGACGGGCGCCGCGTCGGCGACGTTACCTCGGCGGCCTATGGCCACGCCCTTGGCAAGAGCCTGGCGCTTGCGCTCGTCGAGCGATCGGCGGCCGCGCCCGGCACTCCGTTCGAGATCGAGATGTTCGGACGCATGGAAAGCGCCCGCGTTGTCGCCGAAAGCCCCTACGACCCCACCAATGCGCGCCTGCGCATGTAACAAGAAGACCAAGCCCCAATGCCTTCCCTTCCATCTCACGCTCAGGTCGTCATCGTCGGTGGCGGTATTCTCGGATGTTCCACCGCCTATCATCTGACCAAGGCGGGCGTCACCGATGTTCTGGTACTCGAACGCAAGCAACTGACGAGTGGCACGACCTGGCATGCCGCCGGTCTGCTGCGCTCCGCGCTGGCCAGTTACAACCTCACCCGTCTCGCGATGTATACGCTCGATCTCTACACGAAGTTGGAAGCCGAGACCGGTCAGGCGACCGGTGTGGTGCGGCCCGGGTCGTTGTCGATCGCGACGAACAAAGATCGCTGGGAAGAGCTGTTGCGCGGCGTAGGCATGTTGCATTCTTTCGGTGCCGAGGCCGAACCGATCAGTGCCAAGGAAGCGCAGCAGAAATGGCCGTTGATGAAGGTCGACGACGTTGTCGGCGCGGTCTATTACCCGCTCGATGGCAAGTGCAATCCCATCGACACCTGCATGGCGCTGGCGCGTGGCGCGCGCATGGGCGGCGCCAAGATCGTAGAGAACGTCAAGGTCACGCGTGTGCTGGTCGAGAACGGCCGCGCCGTCGGGGTCGTGACGCCGGATGGCAATGTGCGCGCCGAGAAGGTGGTCAACTGCACCGGTATCTGGGGACATGATTTTGGGCTTGAGGCCGGCGTTAATGTTCCGCTGCAGGCCTGTGAGCACTTCTACGTGGTGACCGATCCAATGGAGGGCATGCACTCTAATCTGCCCGTGATGCGGGACATGGATCATTGTGCCTACTACAAGGAAGACGCGGGCAAGCTGCTGATCGGCGCGTTTGAGCCGGTCGCCAAGCCGTGGGCTATCGATGGCATTCCGGAAGACTTCGCTTTCGGCGAGCTGCCCGAGGATTACGAGCACCTCGCGCCGATCCTGGATAACGCGTTGCGTCGCGTGCCCGGTCTCGGCAAGGTCGGCATCCGTAAATTCTTCAACGGGCCGGAAAGCTTCACCGTGGACGGGCGCTACATCCTCGGCCCGGCGCCTGAATTGAAGAATTACTTCGTTGGCGCGGGCTTCAATTCCATCGGCATCCAATCCGGTGGCGGTGCCGGGCTCGCGCTGGCGCATTGGATCGTGCATGGCGAGCCGCCGTTCGATCTGTGGGAGGTCGATATCGGACGCTTCTTCCCGCATCAGAACGCCAAGAGCTTCATGATTCCGCGCGTGTCGGAATCGCTCGGGCTTCTTTACGCGATGCATTGGCCATTCCGCCAATATGAGAGCTCGCGCAATGCTCGGACCTCGCCGCTGCATGCGCGCATCGCGGCCGCTGGCGCCTGTTTCGGCGAAGTCGCGGGCTACGAGCGGCCAAACTGGTTCGGCGCGCCCGGAGAGACACCGCGTTACGAATATTCTTACGGCCGGCAAAATTGGTTTGATGCGTCGAAGGAAGAACACAACGCGGTACGCGAGCGAGTAGGGCTGTTCGACCAATCGTGTTTCGCAAAGTTCGTGGTGAAGGGCCCCGACGCGGTGCGCGTGCTCAATCGCGTCTCCTGCAATGAAATCGCCGTTCCGCCGGGCCGCGTTGTCTATACGCAGTGGCTCAACGGCAAGGGCGGCATCGAAGCCGATCTCACCGTGATGCGTCGTGCGGAAGACGATTTTCTCGTCATCACGTCAGTCGGCAGCCAACTGCGCGACCGCCGGCACTTGGAGCGGCATGTCGATCTGTCCGACCGTGTGACCATCGTCGATGTCTCGTCGGCTTTTGCCATGCTCGGGCTAATGGGGCCGCGCGCGAGAGAGGTCCTGCAATCGCTGACGTCGGCTGACCTTTCGACGGCTGCATTTCCGTTCGCCACTTCCCAGGAGCTTGAACTCGCCGGTGTTCCCGCGCGCGCGACCCGTATCACCTATGTCGGCGAACTTGGTTACGAGATCCTGATGCCGACTGGCTACGCGCTCAAAGCCTACGACGCACTCGTCGCTGCCGGAGAACCGTACGGTCTGAAGCTCGCCGGCTACCACGCCCTGAACAGCCTGCGTATTGAGAAGGCCTATCGGCATTGGGGGCATGATATCACGCCTGACGATACGCCGATCGAGGCCGGACTTGGCTTCTGCATCGCCTGGGACAAGGCGGGTGGCTTCGTCGGCCGCGAGGCTTTGCTGGGCCGGCGCGGCAAGCAAATAAAGAGTCGTCTAGTGCAGTTTGTGCTCGAGGATTCGCAGGCGCTACTCTACCACGATGAACCGATCTGGCGCGACGGCAAGCGTGTGGGACGCATAACGTCCGGCATGTTCGGCCACACCTTGGGCGGTGCCGTCGGTCTCGGCTATGTTGATCTCGGCCATCCAGCTTCGGCCGAAGAGTTCGTCGCCGGGCGCTATGAGATCGAGGTCGCGGGACGCATGATCGGCGCGAAGGCATCGTTGAAGCCGCTTTATGATCCGCAATCGGCGCGCATTCGCCAATAAATGCGATCGCTGGAGCGCCATGCTGGAAGCGGAGAAGCGGCTCTATTTCGGCTCATAGTTTTGATCGGCCTGGGGTCCCGACGCCGATCGGCGAGTTAAGCTATTGATCCACTTAGTGGTGGATGGGTCAATTTTGGGTCTGACTCACATTCGATGAATTTTGCTGGCGACTTTGCGGTTCTCCAATGGGGAATCAGCGCCATGCGGATCGGCTTTCGGATCTCTTCTCTTGTGCCGAGTGGGTTGGCTGTCGAGAGCGTAGGTGATTCAACTGACTCGATTATTTTGACCGTCCGGTCGGAAGCGGGCACGGCCAAATGCCCACTGTGCGGGGCGGCGTCGCGGCGAATTCATAGCCGATACGCCAGACAAGTCGCGGATCTACGCCGGGCAGGCAAGCACATAGGCCTCCGGGTGATCACTCGACGATTCGTCTGTGACGTCCCGCGATGGCGTCGTCGATGCAGGCGATCATGCCGCAGGTCAACGCCTGCGCCTCCTGCGCTTCACGCGGCGTTATCCCGATCGAGCGCATGCCTTTCAGGTTGGCGGAGCCGCGCGCGCGTCGATTACTGTCTGCACATGCGGCGGTGGCGTCCAATCGTTACGCGTGAAGGCTTTCGGCACGGCGAACTGCTCGGGCCGGTACATGTCCCAGTACTTGCCCGGCGGATTGAACGGATGGTGCGGATCGGGAAACGACACCATGAGGAAGAATGGCGCGTCGCCGCCTTCCGCCCGTGGCCATCGAGAAAGGCGGCGGCGCGCTCGGCGATGTACCGCCAGTACTATCGGCGGACCATATGGTCGTCGGCGTTGGGGCTACACGGGGCTACAAGCATTCAAACGCACAAGCCAATAACGGCGGGAATCGATTTTACCGGAAATTGCTAAGTCGCTTGTCTGTCAACAAATTTTGCCAATTAGGGTCGTTTCGCATATATCTTGTTGACACTTTAGCGGTTTCCTAAACCGAAGGTCGGAGGTTCGACTCCTCTCGGGACCGCCATGAAATCAAACCAGAATCTCAGATTTGTAGCCCCAGTGAATCTCATCTTGTTCGCCAAAACAGCCTCTGGGGCTACATGGGGCTACAATCTCTGACGCTCGTTCGTTTTTAACGGGCAAGAGGTCGTCGCCTCAAAGGGCAGTTGGCTCTTCACGCGTGCATTCTATCGAGTTGAAGATTATTTCGCTTCTCGATGTTTCCAGGGCGCAAATCGGCTCTACGATGTTCGAAAACGGCAGCGCCGCGACACATTTAATCGGGCCTTAAACACAAAGTATGCATAAGCCTACGAAATTAAATGGAAATAACGTTTTCAGTGCCCTGTGAACTAACGCACAGCTAACGAGTGCGGGGCAAGACTTGCCAAGACGTTCGGAACTTGCGGTAACTCTTTGGTGCCTGGGTTGTAGGGCGACCAAGCGTCGCCTTGGATCACAGCGCGGCCGTCGAGGTCGCGCAGGTGGCATGAAATCACCTCAGTTCGGTGAGCGCCCATTGCAAGCCGCATGAATTCCGCGACCACGAGGGCGGCTGCGACTGCGCCAACAAATGGAGCTCCAATGCTGCGGCCCGCAAGACGAACGGTGCCGCATCGGTCGCCGCCCGCACCAAGTAGGTCGCGGTAGGCAGGTTGGGATATCTCAGCCTCGCCGGTCGTGGTGTTTTGCCAGATGTCGCGCGCGAGGCGCGCTGCGGGGAAAGTGTGCAGGTCGATGCCGAGAAAATCTTGCGCGCCTTTACCCAATCCAGCCTCGATTACACGCTCGAAGCCGACATCTTCTATCGCCTGACGAGCAAACGGGTTGTCGACGCCGATCAGCGCAATTGGCGGCTCTTGAGGGCTTACACGGAAGTCGGCGGCGAACCGCCGTTCCACAAGGGTGGTCTTAAAGCCGCGCGCCTCTGCCCAGTTCGCCATGGCGCGCGACTTGTGGTGGCCGACGAGCGCAGACGTCGTAAGGAGCGACGTGCTGACGTTCGACCTTGCCAAGACATCGAAGTCATGCAGCACAAGATCAAGCATGTCGGGCCCGTACGGCAGTAAGCCAAGCGTCCAAAGGTAAGCCTGGCCGAGATTGCCAAGCCCAACGAGCCACGCCGAAGACGGCAAGCGCGTGACTCCCTCTCCCGCTTCGCCGCGTTGCCAGTCTTGTTCCGGCCGCCAAAGGTTGATCCCGGTTGCGCGGCGGCAGGCCATTGCGTTACCGCGCAGGCGTTGGCAAATTTCGGAAACGACGAGGGCACCCGCGAGTACACCTGCGGTCGTGATCTCAGCGCAACTTACAGGCAATGGCACTTGAGTTGCTGGCATAACGCCGCCGCACCAGCCACGGACTGCCGCGCGGATGGCGAGCCGATCCAGACCGTCGATCTGCGGTGCGCCGAAGGCTGCCGTAGGAACACCCGCTTGCGGAGTGTCGATGACCGCAGCGCCGAGGCTCTTCACCGCTTCAAGAAGGTTCTTGAAGGGCGGCAACGTTACCAACAGTGGCACGTCCGCGCCGGTTACCGTCACGCCGCCCAGCAAGGTGCGCGCTGCGCAGTTGACCGCTGTTAGCAGGGCAGCTTGGAGAGCTGCGCTGTTGGCTACCTCAGGACCCAGCACGAACTGTGCGCGATAGCCCGCGAAAATGCGCATCGCTTCGTCGACAGACGCCGCCTCCCCGGTGTCGAGAGCGAGCTTTGCGGTGCGGTGCAGTTCGGCAGCGAGTTGTTCAAGACTCGTCATGTTTCAGTCCTCGATTTTGAGTACGCGCGCCACGTGGCGGCCACCATGCGCGCGCCAGCGATGGTCGCCGAGATATTCATAAAGACCAATCGACCATCGACGCACCGGCGGGCGCGCCATGAGCGGCAGGATGAGTGCGAGGTGGCCAGGCCGAGCGATCATTGGATTGTCGCGGTCGGAGAAGCTCTGTGCCGCGCCCCGCGGATGCACGTGCGCGTCTGCTACCACCACAAGTGACATCTCGGCGCAGCGATCCCAAAGTCGCCCGAATGCGTCGGCGTGCAACACGCATATCCCTGATGAGTAGGCGCGCGGATCGAGCTCATCATAGTAGACGATTGCAGTCGCCTCGCGCGCAACGCCGGCACGCGTGCCGAGAAGGAACGCGCCAGATTCATGGCGACCGTTCGTGCGGCGGTGCAACTCCGCGCCAAGACCGAGCCATAGGCTTCGGCTCATGCGAAGTGTTGGGTCAGGCAGCACGTCGGCCTCCGTAGTCGCCGGAGTTCAGGAGGTCGTGCACGACGCGAAGGTAATGCGTGATGCCGACCGCCGGATTCCAGATGAGGCTCGGATGCTGCTGGAACCAGTTAGCGTGACCATCGATTGAGATGCGGTCGCATGGCAAATAGAGGCACGCGCCACCCTT
>JAQSCR010000451.1 GCA_029945495.1 Pseudolabrys sp.
AGGCTGTAGAAGATTTCTTCGTTCAGCAACTCATCGCGTAGTTTCCGTCATGGCGTGCACCTCGACGGAGCGGAAAGTACGCCGAGCGGTACAACAATGACTTCGGCCATGCATTCTAAGTGGTTGTGAACAATAAATAATATCGCCCAACCCGCCCTCTCCATCATCGGGGCAATTGAGAATTGTCAATTGATATCAGTCATTTATGTTAGGTGGAGGCGGGACAACTTCGCCTCCGGTGCTGCATCCCTATACGGCCCTGACCGGCATCAGACAAGGCAAGACGAATGCCCCTCCAGGCGGCGACCTTCGACCGGAAACGCGCACACACTTTCGCTTCTGCCTTGATACCCATAATTGAATTCGGGCCGGACCGAAAAATGCCGTCCGCGACGCCGACGTCAGCGCGCGTCAGAACTTTCCGGTGGCGAGTTTACGCTCGTAAAATGCTCGGCGATTTGGCCCGCCGTCGTGAACCAGATCGAATCCGCGCTGCGTGAAATGTGTTCGAGAACGCGGCGGAATTGCCGCAGCCGGAACGGCTGACCAACGATGAAACTATGGATGGTGATGCCCAGCGCCAGCGGCTGCCTGTGCGACTGCGCAAGCATCTCGTCGAACTGGCCGATGGCCATATCGGCGAATTCCGCCGAGGTGCCGTGGTGAAGAACGACCATCGGTACGTCATTGACTTCGTGCGGATAAGGAACGCTGAGCAGCGGGCCGCTTCGCGTTTTCATCCAGACCGGCTGATCGTCCATAGGCCAGTCCAAAGTATAACGATAGCCGGCCTCGACCAGCAGGTCTTCGGTCAGCGCGCTCGGGTGCGCGCCGGGCGACATCCAGCCGCCAGGCGGTTTGCCTTCATTCCGCTTGATCGCGTC
Organism: Pseudolabrys sp.; assembly: GCA_029945495.1. Taxonomy (GTDB): domain Bacteria; phylum Pseudomonadota; class Alphaproteobacteria; order Rhizobiales; family Xanthobacteraceae; genus Pseudolabrys. The sequence continues at coordinate 885 of JAQSCR010000451.1, forward strand.
GGTTACCTCGGCAATGAGCCGACGCTCGTCCGATTCCGACATTCCATTTGCATTTTCCGAATTGGTCCGGCCGTGAGCGACGATTTCATCGCCACGCGCGCGAAAGGCCGCGATCAGTTCCGGGCAATGGTCGTAACAGGCCGTATTCAGCAACACCGAGAGCGGCAATTCAAATTCTTCAAACAGCTCCAGCAAACGCCAGCCGCCGACGCGGTTGCCATATTCGCGCCAACCCCAGTTATAGGAATTGGGATAGTTGAGGCCCGGCGAGTAAGGCAGGCCGAGGCCCGAGCCATACGAAAAATGCTCGACACACAGCGCGACATAGACGGCGAGCCTCTTGTTTCCGGGCCATGCGAAATCGGGCCTGCCGCGGATGCCTTGATAGTCAAAACGCGGATTGATTTTGAACTCCATATCATCTCTCCATCGAAGCGGGTCTGCACAGCATGCCAGCAGGCCGTACAAAGCTACGCCGACCGTGCTTGAACCCCATGAGCGGTTGAGCAATCTCAGCGATCGCCATGGCGGCGCTCCGGCAATCCAGCACGACCAGATCGGCGGGGTTGCCAATGGCGATGCCGTAGCCGTCAAGATTCATCAATCGCGCCGGCGATGTCGTTACCAGTTCGAGACACGCCGCGATGTCATTGAGGGCGCCCGCCTGCGCCACATTGGCATAGAGATTGGCCATCCGGACCAAAGAGCAATCGCCGAATGGCGTGAATGGATTGAGCACGTTGTTGGTGGCGATCGAACAAGTCACGCCGTGACCGGCCAGGCGATGCGCCGGTGCGACGCCGCGCGGGACGTTATGATCGTGGCCACGCCCCATCAGGAACAGGTCGGTCGACGGCAACACCGTCACCGCGACACCCGTGCTGGCGAGCCGGCGCGCCACGATTTCGAGCTGAGCCAGCGGCAAAGCCGACAGCTTGGTGACGTGCCCGACCGCGACACGCCCGCCATAACCATGCGCCTCCGTCTGCCGGCAGACCTCGTCAATATGCATCCAGGATGTGTCGAGGTCGAAGTCGAGGTGGAAATCGACGTCGATATCGAAGCGGCGCGCAAGGTCGAAGATACGCGCGATCTGGCCGTGCGGATCGCTATCGGTGTAGGGACATCCGCCGATCAGGTCCGCGCCGTTGTCGCAAGCCGCTACCAGCAATTCGTCGGTACCCGGATCGTTCAGCAATCCTTCCTGCGGAAACACGCAAATCTCCAGATCGATCGCCCAGGCATAGTCCTGCTTCAGCCGTTTGATGGCGGCAAAGCCGCGTAAGCCGATGCGCGGATCGACCTCGACGTGGGTGCGCATATGCGTCGTGCCCTGAAGGATCGCCTTTTCCAGCGTCAAACGGCCGCGAGCGTAGATATCGACTTCGGTAAAGGCGCGTTTGGCGGCGGCGACCTGAGCAATCGCCTCCGGCAAGGTGCCCTGTTCACATGTGCAACGATCGAGAATGCAGGACTTATCGAGGTGCACGTGGCTGTCGACGAAGCCGGCGGTGACGAGGCGGCCGTCTAGGTCTTCCGACGGCGCATCCGCCGCGATCGACGGCGCGATCTCGGCGATGCGCCCCTGCACGATGCCGATATCAACCGGCGTTTCGCCGCCGTTCTGTATCTTCGCCTTGCGAAGCACAAGATCGAAGGTCATCAATTAAGCCCCCACGACATTGAGCAAATCGAACGCGGTCAGCGCGAAGATGTCGCCGAGGGCCAGCAATTCAGCGACGTCGACATATTCGTCGGCGTTGCCCATGTTGTATGGCGTGAGCCCGCACACCACCGTCGGCACGCCGGCGCGGCGATACAGCCGGGCATCCGAGGCACCGACCCGCATGTTGCGTACTGGCGGCGCGCCGAGCACCGCGGCGCAATTGCGCGCAAGCAGTTCGATCACTTCGTGGTCGGGCGGCGTCCAGGTCGGCTCATAGCGGCGCTCGATGACACATTCGACGCCCTCCTGCCCGGCCACCGCGCGAAGAATGTCGCGTTCGATCTGGGCAACCGTGACGCCGACCGGAATGCGGATGTCAGCTGTCGCCTCCGCGCTGTCGCTGACAAGGTTGCGCAAACGGCCGCCTTTGATGGTGCCGATGGTGACGGTGACGGACCGGAGCACGTCGCTTTCGCCCGCGCCCGAGAGCGGTTCGGAAATCGCGGCGGCCTCGCCGATGGCGGCCGTCACAGCGGCGGGAGCATTGACCTTAAAATGGCGCAGCTTCTGAAGCTCGCCGATCACCGCCAGCAACTTATCGATGGCGCTGTCGCCGCGATGGACGTGGGCGGCGTGCGACGAGCGGCCGCGCGCCCGCAAGGTCAGCCAGATCATCCCTTTTTCACCGAAGCGCAGCACGCGCGGCGATCCGGCATCGGCGCTGATCATGGCGTCGCCCTTGGCGTGCGGCACGGTATCCAGCAGAAACTGCGAACCCAGTTCGCCCATCGTCTCTTCGTCGCCGGCAAAGGTCGCCACCACTTCGCCGGCGAAAAACTCGCGGTGCCGGGCCAGTTGACGGAGAGCGAACAGAATAGCGGCTAGGCCGCTCTTCATGTCCGAACTGCCGAGGCCATAAAGACGACCGTCGCGTTCTTCACCCGACGGGTCCGCCGTCCACCGCGCGGGGTCGGCCAAGGGAAACGTGTCCATATGGCCGTTGAAGATAAGCCGCCGGCCCGGCCGGGCGCCGCGAACCCGCATGACAAGATTGGCGATGTGCGGTGCGCTCGCGTGCCGTTCAAATTCGATCGCCGGAACATCGGCAACAAGACGCTCGACCGCATCGGCCATGCCACGCGTGTCGCCGAATGGCGTTTCACAGCGGAAGGCAATCAGCGCCTTCGCCATTGCGGGCAGCCTGTCACGCTCTCGGCGAAGATCGACGGCGAATGTTGCGCGTGCGCCTGTCACAGCAGGCCTAAGGTTGCGACACGCTCGCCGGTGGTGACGGTGCTCAACGTCGTAGCGCGGACAAACAATCCGTCAACCGGCGCGACGAACCGCTCGACCTCATCGCCGAATATATCGATGACCCGGCACAGCAGATCGCCCTGCTTGACGGCCTGACCGAGCTTTACCTCGGTGATAAGCAGGCCGCCGCGGCTGGCACGGAGGCCGAGGAAGTCGCGCATGACATGGGTGACGGCCGGGACTTCAATGGTACCGTCGATCATCTTGAAATGCCTTAGCAGGTTGAGAACACAGGCAGCACCGGTCGCAACGGACCCCTCTTCGAGGCGTCCACCCTCGCCGATTTCGAAGGTCAGGGCCGGAATGCCGGCCTTGGTCGCTTCGACGCAGAGGATGCCGTCGCTGACATACATCCCGCGATCGCCGCGCATGACCCAACCGGTGCCAAGAGCGCGGCCCATTTCCTCCGCGACTTGCGCCGCTGGACCGATGCCGGCGTGCGGCAGGATCGCGATCGGCACGTAGCGGCCGCCGCGGGTCGGCGTGTGAATGTCGAGGGCGAAATCGCATTTGCGGATCATCCGGAACAAGGTTGCCGCGACAACCTGCGCGAGGTTGCCGTCCGCCTGGCCCGGAAAACAGGTCCACGCATCCGCCGGCGCCTGATCGAGCGGCGACTTGAGGAATTGCGCCAGCGGAAGGCGATGGTCCGAATAGAGCGAAGGCGGATGTTGAACCGGCACGCAGACGATGCTGCCCGCAAGCTGTTGCACATCGACCTGCTGCAGCGCCCGCGCCACCAGCGCTATGCTGTTGACTTCGTCGCCATGGATGCCGGCGCCGATGTAAAGCCGCGGGCCCGGCCGGGCGCCGTTCATCACCATCACCGGCATCGACACCGCCGTACCGTCGGCAAGCTGCATGAAAGGAACGCGGGTGCGTTGCATGGCGCCGGGCGGAACGGAAAGCCCCTCGAACTCGAATACGGCGCTCATCCGTCACCCTCCCGCCGCAAGCCGGCCGGCAACCACTGCGGACTTTTGCGCCATCGGCGTAGCCGCCAGCATGCGGTCGACAGCCTCGGTCGTCTTGGCCCAGTTGAAAGTGCGATAGGCCATGCCGGTAGTGACCAATTTGGCGCCGGAATAGAACATTTCGTACTGCAGATGACGCGACGCAAATTCCGAGCCGATGGCGTCCCAGACCAGTTTGAACAGCTGAATGCGGTCGGCCGCCGACATCACCGGCGAGTATTGGGTCTTGCCAATGTACGAGGCGATTTCCGGATTCTCGAGATCGGCCACCGAGGACGGCAGCATCATGACGCCGCCGCCGCATAACTCTCGCAAAGTATGGATGACCTTTGGATAGATTAATTGCGACTGGACTTGCGAGGCGTAGAGCAGTTCCTTGTCAGGCAGGTAATACGGCCCGTACTGGTAGCCCTTGGCTTCCATGCCGAGCACGTAAGCCTCGATGGTCGAGACGTAGCTCGACAGTTCGCCGAGCGTCTCGCGCACCGGGGGATAGTTGATGGTGCCGATCGTCTCGGTAACCTTGCGCGCGAGGCCGACCAGAAACCTGAGCTTCACCAGCAGACGGATCTCGGCCTGGTAGTTCTGATACGAATGCGCCGGCGTTTCGTGCCACTGCGCCAGTTGGCAGGAGGTGTCGCGAATGACAAAGATACGGTCCCACGGGATCTTGACGTCGTCGAAATTCAGCAGCGCGTCGTTTTCGTCGAACTGCGACGACAGCGGATAATCGAACGCGCTCGTCACCGCCCCTTCATAGGAGCGGCGCGACAAGAGCTTGAGGCCCTTGATGCCGATCGGGACAACCGCGGTGAAGGCGTAGCGGTCGTCATCCTTCGGCCGCAACGGCCGCAGCGTCGTGACCAGCACCTCATCGGACAGGACGGCGCCGGTACCGAGCATCTTGGTGCCGCGCACCGTGATGCCTTCGGCGTCCTCGTCGACGATCGACACGGCAAGATCGGCATTGCCCGCCTCGCCCGTCGCCTTCGAGCGATCGCCCTGCGGGTCGATGATGACATAAGAGACGTACAGATCGCGGTCGCGGGCATATTCATATACGGCCTGGACGTTGCCGGACCGGCCGCCCGGGTGCGCGTCATAGATCGCGGCACCCATGCTCATCGCGGCCAGCGTCGAGGCGACATGATCGGGCGACCGGCCCATGAAGCCGTGATGCAGTTCGGCCAGCGCGACCAGCGCCTCACGCCGCTCGACCAGTTCGCGATAGGACGCCGGCAACTGCCAGCTGCGGCTGACGCGTTTGCCGGTCGGCGTCTCGTACATCATGCGCGCCGCATTGTCCGGCCGCGACTGAAAGTCGTACAGGCTTGCCACCGAACGAACCGCGTTGCGCAAGGACGGATGGTCCGGCACCGACGCCACTTGGTTGCCGTCGAGGAAGACGCAGCGGTCGTCCCGCAAATCGCGAATGTAGTTTTCGCCGGTTCTGCTCATGGTCACCTCAACGAGAAGCCAAAACGCTAACGGTGCGTATTAGTTAAGTCAATTAAGTATTCTCGTTTGCTCATTTGGTCTATGGTCGAATGGCCCGGGAGAATTCGAGCCAATGCCGACGAAGCGCCAACCGCAATTTCCGCCGCTTACCATTTCACGCACGGCGCTGCTCAAGGGCGGCCGTGATGACACATTCCGCAATGTCATCCAGGATCTGGTCGACTTCTCCTTCCGCCTTGCCGAAATTCGCGAGACGCTGGCGCGGCAGGCCGGGCTGACGCCGCCGCAATACCGGGTGGTCATGGAATTGGCGCGCCGGTCGCAGGTGATGCCGGCCGTCGGCGAGATCGCCGAAGCGCTCAATGTCAGCCTGCCCTTCATCACCACCGAGACGCGCCGGCTGGCGGCCGCCGGACTGATCAAAAAGATCGGCAACGCCAAGGACCGCCGGCGGGTCGACCTGTCGCTGACCGACAAGGGCAAGGCCGTCATCGAATTGTTGGCCCCTAAGCAGCGCGCGGTCAACGACGCGCTGTTCAGCGAGTTCAATGCCGCCGACATGAAGGCGCTAGGGCGCTTCGCCCACGCCTTGCTCACCGCCTCGCCCGAAGGACTGGCGCAAGCCCGCCGGCCGGCGCCGAAACCGCGCCCGCACAAGACCGCCGCGAAGCCGTCGTTAAAATAGTTGTTCGGGGCTTCGTTATTGCCTAATCACTTGAAACTTTGGCACATTCGCTCACGGGCCAAAATCAAGTGAGGACTAAAGTGAAGAAAGCCAAAGCGGCGCCGCGCAAAAAGAAGGCAGTTGCGCCGAGCAAACCCAAGCCGGGCCAGCCCAAAGACGGCTTTCATCTGGGCGCACGGCTGAAGCACGCGCGGCTGCTGCACCAGATGCGGCTCAAGGACGTGGCGGAACGGGCCGGCTGTTCCGAAAGCATGCTGTCGAAGATCGAAAACGAACTGGCCAGCCCGTCGCTGACCACCCTGCACCGGCTATGCAAGGCGCTGACGCTGAGCGTCTCGGACCTGTTGAGCAACGGCAAAGTCGACCCCTGGGTCATCATGCGACCCGATCAGCGCAAGACCATCGGCCACCGCCATGCCGCCGGCTCCGAAGGCGTATCGGCCGAGGTGCTGATCCCATCGGCAGAGGGCCGCCTGCTCGAAGGCTTCCTGGTCATCATCGAGCCCGGCGGCAACACCAACGGCATTCTCCAGCACAAGGGCGAGGAGGTCGGCTTCGTGGTCGAAGGCCAGCTTGAACTGACCATCAACAAGGAAGTCCGGCTGCTGAACGCCGGCGACTCGTTCTACTTCCCGTCCAACCTGCCGCACGCCTATCGCAACCCCGGCAAGTCGGTGCTGCGCGCGGTCTGGATCAATACGCCGCCGACCTTCTGACGCCCTCAACCGGGCGGCGCGGCAGGCGGTATCGCCGCCGGCACGCAATATTGGCTGCGGCAATAAACCAGCGGATCGACCGCGGCATTCTGCTGGAACTGCAACACCTCGCCGAGCACGATCATGTGGTCACCGGACTCGATCATCTGCCGCTTGGCGCAGTTGAAGACCGCCGCGGCATCCGGAAACATGACATTACCGAGGTCGTCCTCGACATAGCGAAGCTCGCGCCATTTATCGCCGCTCGACGTCGCAAAGCGGTCGGACAGACTGCGCTGGCTGGAATTGAGGACATTGATCGTGAAAGTTTCCGTATCGGCGAATGCGGCGAAGGACTTGCGCGACCGGTCGATGCAGAACAGCAGCACCGGCGGCGCCAGCGACACCGACGTGAATGAATTGGCCGTCAGGCCATGCAGCTGACCGCCGACGCGGGTGGTGATCACCGTCACGCCGGTCGCGAAACTGCCCAGCGCCTTGCGGATTTCAGAAGGATCGATCGCGCTCACGCTGGCACCGCTTGCGGCTGCAGCGCGTGGCGGCGTTTCATCAACGGCAGCACCCGGTCGACCACCAGTTGAAGGTCTTTGCTGTAGTCGGGGAAAATGAAGCAGACCCCGGCAATGCCATTCTCGGCCAGGCCATCGAGATAATCCGCCACCGTCTGGTAGGACCCGGCAACATAGGGAATCGCCATGAAGGTCTGCACCGCTAGGTCCTTGTAAGTCGCGCGCGAGAAATCCATGCCGGCCACCCTCGCCCATTCGGCCATCGCTTCCTTGTCGCTGGTCTCGATGTAGAAATCGCGCCGCGCCTTTGCCTTGTCGTCGGTCTCGTCGGCGATGACCGTCAGCAACACATAGGCGCCGACTTTGCGCCCGAAACCGTCGGCGACCCCCAGCAGCTTGCTGTTCAGTCGACCGAGATCCTCCAGGCTGTCGTCCTGACCGCCGAGAAAGCCGTAATCGGCATGCTCGGCGGTGAATTGGATGCCGCGGTCGGATTGACCGGCGCAGATGATCGGAATCTCGCGTGACGGCTTGGGATAGGACTTGCAGTCATCCAGCGAGAAGAAGTCGCTCTTGTAGTTGACGCGCTCCTCGCGCCACAGCGCACGGAGGATGGTGAGATATTCGGTGGCGTATTCGTAGCGCCGCTTGAAATATTCATCGCCGCCCCACAGGCCCATTTGCGAATATTCGAGCTTGTTCCAGCCGCTGACGATGTTGACGCCGAAGCGGCCATTGCTGATGTCATCAATGGTGGCGGTCATTTTCGCAATGACGGCCGGATGCACGGTCGGGATGGCGACAGAGGCATAAAGCTGAATGCGCGAGGTCACCGCCGCGACGGCCGACATCAAGGTGAACGATTCCAGTGAGTAGTCCCAGTGCTTGGTCTCGCCGCCGAAGCCGCGCCACTTCACCATCGACAGCAGAAACTGGAAGCCGGCGTTCTCCGCGATCAGCGCGTTCTTCCGGTTCAGGTCCCAGGTCGGGTAATATTGCGGCGGCGACCCGGTCGCCATGATCGCGCCGCCTTTGGCGTTCGGCAGGAATATCCCGAGATCGAGCGGACGCACCATCGTTCAGCTCCAGGCTCATTGACCGATATCAATTATCTTGCGCTATATTCAAGTTACTTTCATGGTGATTAATTGAGCATAGGCGGCGATTAATGCGGCAAACCGGTGCCGCCCGGCGTTTGCCTAGCAGCACTCCAGTTCGAAATGCGCCGCGAGCGCCTTTTCCAACGCCGGCAAGGTGGCGGCAAAAGCTGCGCTGTCGCGCACGCCGGCGCGCATTTGGCCAATGATCTCGGCGCGCGCCGTGGCCAGGTCAACGCCGAGTACCCTACCGTCACGAACCACGGTGCGCCCCGCCACGATAAGTTCATGGATGTGCCGTGCCGTGGCGCGCGCAAACAGAATGCCGAGCACGTCGGCGTCCTCGCGCAGATTGTCATTGTCGAGCGCCGCCCAATCCAGCAGCAGCAGATCGGCCGGCGCGCCGGCGGCGATCGCGCCGCCATCATCGACATTGGTCACCGACAGGCGGCCATTGGCGAAGGCCATGCCGAGAACCTGCTCGCGGCTGGTCGCCACTTTGAAGCCGGTGCCGACGTGCAGCAAGTGCGCCAGCCGGAACTCGCGCAACGAATCGTCGTCCTCATCGAGCGCGTTGCCGTCAATGCCGATGGCCAGTCGGCAACCGCGCTCGACCATGCGCGCCACCGGCGCCATGCCGGAGCGCAGATGCAGGTTGGAACTGTTATTGTTGACGATGGTGACGCCGCGCGCCGCCAGCAGATCGAGTTCGTCGGGCCGCGCCCAGACGCAATGGACCAGGCTCAAACGCGGCGACAAGAGACCGAGGCTGTCGAGGTGGCGGACAATGCCGCCGGGATAATTCGCATCGGCCCAGACGCGCTGATAGCGTGTCTCGAGAAAGTGCATGTGGATACGCCGGCCGTTCGCCGCCGACGCTCCAGCGATGGCCTCGAGCATCGCGTCGCTGCACCATTGAATCGCTTGCGGTCCATACTGCACATCGAACATCGGACCGGCAGCGGCGGCGGCTACCTCGTCGACCAGGGCCAAATATTGCTGCGGCGTCAGCGGCGTCCGCATGAAGCGGCGCTCGACTTCCGCGCGCGTCGCCGCCGGCAGTGTCGAGAGAAATGGCTCGGAGGGTCCGTAGACCACCGGATTGCGGTCGCGCACCGCGACGGCAAAACCGGTGCGCACGCCGACATCGCGCGCCGCGCGCGCCACTTCCGCGGCTTCGGTGGGAAGATCGGTAAAACCCTGCACGCGCGTGTAGTGCACCATGACCGCGCCGGCGCCGCCAAGCGCCGCATTGGAGAGCGCGACCACCGCCGCGAGATAAGGATCGATCGAAGGAAACAGCGCCAGCAGCGGCAGCCAGCTTTCCAGCGGACGCCCGCCGGCGCCGATCGAACTGGTGCGTACGGCGCGGGCATGATCGTGCGCGTTGACGAGCGCGGGCAAAGCCAGCAGCGCTTCACGCGGCGCGCCGCTCATGGCGGTCACAGCCTTGATCTCTACACCATCGATATGAATGGTCTGGCGCTCGCTGACCGGCTGGTCCGCACCGGCGATCATGTAGGCGCAGTCGATGGCGCGCGGCGGTGAAATCATGGATGCGGACTCTCCGAAGCGGACGAAAGCAGCTTGCGCGGTCAGGCCGAACCTTCGCTCTCGGGCGGGAATATGCCGCGCGGCATGCGGACATGCACGCCCTGCCGGCCGTCGACGACCTGGGTGACGCCGAAGTCGCTGGCGATGCTCATCAGCGAGTAGGCATCGTTGCGGCTGAGGTCCTGATGATCGGTGAGTAGAGTCAGCATCTCCAGCGACGCCTTGCGCATGGCCGTATTCAGGTCTTCGTCGAAGCCGTGCACGATCCATTCGGTCTGTGTTTCCAGCAACGGCGAAGCAAAATGGAAATCCTTGCGCACGAAAACCTGGAAAAGCACGTTCAGCGAAGCCTCAATGGCCGTTCCGCTCAATTCGCCGTCGCCTTGCGAGATATGCGGGTCGCCGATCGAAAACAACGCGCCGTCAACCATCACCGGGTAATACATCGTCGCGCCGGCGCCGATCCGCCAGTTGTCGATATTGCCGCCGTGCAGGCCGGGCGGAATGGTGCTGACCCTGCCCTTCTCGTCCGGTGCGACGCCCGCTGTGCCGAGATGCGGGCGCACCGGAACGCGAATGCCTTTGAGCGCCGGTTCGCGGCAGCAATCTTTCGCATGTGTGATGCGACCCGGCGTCAGGTACTTCTCCTCGACGTTATAGGCAAAAACCGCGCTGGCCTGCTGGCTGTTGCCGTCGAGCTGATAGACCGTCACCCGTTCGGTCTCGCCGAACTCCTTGTAGAGGTACCCCCAGTTGGCGGCGAGGTTGGAGCCATATTTGAGGCGCGGGATCATCTGCAGGTAACGCACTTCGAGAACGTCGCCGGCCTTGGCGTCCTCGACAAAAATCGGGCCGGTCATGATGTGGACGCCGGGGTTACGATCATTTTCGGGGATACCGTCGAATATCGCGGTGATGCCCTCGTCCATCAGCAGTTCCGGCGCGTCACCGGCGTGGTGCGTCACCGCCTCGGCGCGGATCATGTCGCCGCTCTTGACGCGCAAGGCCGGCGCCAGGCTTGCATCGAAGTAGCCCCAGTGACAGGTCTTGGGCGTCGCACGCAGCGTGTGCAGAGCCGGTTCCGCCGAGCCCAAGGCTTCGGTGCGTTCTTTGGTCTTCAAGGTCATTGCGCGTTCTCTCTCGATGGGGTGCCCTTTAGCTCAAGCAAGAATGGAGCCAGCGTCTTTGCCGATTGCTTAAGCAGGTTAGGCATTTCGAGACCGGGCGGCGTGGCTGCGGTCAAGCTGGCGGTAGCGTCTGATTTTGCGGGCCAAAGCGCCGGCCGGCACGGCCAGCTGGCGCGGCAGTTTTTGCGGCGATGCCCGCGGCGCGGGCAACCCAGCTTAAACGCTGAGCAAGCGCCTTAATCTCTACGACATCTACTTGAATGGTATGCATCGCGATGTACGCCGCGCCGGCCTGGCCGGCGCCGGCGATAAAATCGACGTAAAAACAAAGCCAATGGCACGTGTCTTGCTCGAGTTACTCCAACCAGGAGAGACACATGGGCGAACTCGAATTTTTCACGGCAAAGAATTTCGCCCTGCAAAAGGGCGGCTCGCTGCCGGAAGTCCGCCTCGGCTTCAAGACCTGGGGCGAACTATCGCATGCCCGCGACAATGTCATCGTCTCGCCGGCCTGGTTCAGCGGCGACCATAATATGGCCGAGGCCGCCTTGATCGGCCCGGATCGGGCGCTGAACCCAAACAAATACTTCATCGTGGTGCCGAACCTGCTCGCCGGCGGCGTCTCCTCGTCGCCCAGTAATACCCCGGCGCCATTCGAGGCCACCCGGTTTCCGCGAACCACGCTCTACGACAACGTGCTGTTGCAGCGGACGTTGCTGCAGGAGCGCTTCGGCATCGACCGCATCAAGGCCGTCGTCGGTTGGTCCTTGGGCGCCGGACAGACGTTCCAATGGGGTGCGCAATATCCGGATATGGTCGAGGCCATCGTGCCGCTCTGCGGCTCGTCGAAAACCGCCCATTTCAACAAGGTCTTCCTGATTTCACTAAAACGCGCTTTGGAACTCGACCCGGTGTTTGCCAAGGGTTTCTATACAGCGCCGCCACTGGAGGGATTGAAGGCCTTCGCCGCGATATACGCCGGTTGGGGCTTCTCCGAGCCGTTCTTCCGGACGGAGGAATTCCGCAAGATGAACGCCAAGACCGCGGAAGAATTCGTCGAATTCTTTTGGGAGCCGGCCTTCATCCACCACGACGCCAATAACCTGCTGGCCATGCTGTGGACCTGGTTCGACGCCGACATCAGCGACAACCCGGCCTATGGCGGCGATTTCGACAAGGCTTTGGGCGCGATCAAGGCGAAGACCATCATCCTGCCCGGCCAGTA
>JAQSCR010000452.1 GCA_029945495.1 Pseudolabrys sp.
GGAATTGGACGCGAAAAGACCCCTCAGGGGGTCAATATTGCAAGCAATTTTGCAACCGTGTCGAGCAGGGGCGCGCGCAAATTCAAGGGCATCTTCAGAGCCACAACGCCCCAGATGCAGAGGCGTTGGCAACTATGATCGCTGCCGCAGCGGCCGAGGTCATTGTCCAGACCGAGACGCGCGACGTCGCGATCATTGCGCGCGATACGCTGCGGATCGCGCTACAAACCACCCAAGGGGTTGCCGCCCGCTTTGTCGAGCATGACGCCGCGGTCGCGGCGCTCGATCTTGTCGAACAGCAGCAGGAAAGAATTGACGCGCTCAAGGCCCGCCAGTCAGCAGCCCACCAAGCGCAGAGCTGCGCCGCCCCCGACCAGCGCGTGGAAGAGGCAGCCAAAGAACTTGCTGCGGGCGCTGAGGCATTGACGCAGGCCCAGGCGGAGGCTGATCGGCAGGAGATGGCAGCCGAGCTGGCCGCCGAAGCGCTTGCCGTTTCTCTCGCCCACCAGGATCGTCGAGACGTTGCGGCCTCGCTCCTAACCGGGCTGCAGGCCTTTCAGGACCGCGTGGCGCGGGCTGAGCCCATGCGGGCGGCCTCCCGTCAGAGCGGCGCCACGCTACGTCTTGCCCAACAACAGCTGGACCATGCCGGACCCGCTCATTCGGGCGCGGAGGCGGCGCTCGAACGCGCGAACAACCGCCGGGTGGAAATGCAACAGCGCATGCTTCGCATCGCGGAAGTGGAAACGACGACGCACACTCTCCGCCAAGAGCATGAGCGGTCGTCGACTTACGTCCGGACCAAAGAAACTGTCGATCGCTTGGCGGATGTATGTCGCCAGAAGCAGGCGAATCTAGAGGTCCTCCGTGAGGCCCTGGCGCGGGCGCGCGCCGCGGAGACGTCCGCCGAACAAGCCCTGTCTTCGGCGCAAGCGATCCATTTGGCGCACACGTTGATCGATGGCGAACCGTGCCCGGTCTGTGGTTCCCAAGACCATCTGCGGCCTGCAGTCGGCGATATACAAGGCCAGGGGTTGGATCGGGCATGGCGTGATGCGCGCGGGGCCCGGGATATCGCGGACGCGGCTGAACGAACTGGTTCGGAGACGGCGGCGCGTGCGGACGGGGAATGGGTGCAGGCTGTTGCTCGCCTCCAAGAACTCGCTACGCCGGAGCGAGATCTGCCGACGATCAAAGGCGAGTTAGCCCGCGCCGAACTGGAGCTTGGGACTTTGCGCGCGGACTGCGATATTGGTGCCGCGCAGGCTGAGGTGGACCTCGCCCGCGCGGCGCTCTCTGTGACGGTTGCAGCTTTGACGGCAGCTCGTGACGCCCACATGGGGGCCGATAAGACGGCCGCATCGGACGCTTCGGCGTTAGAGGGGGCGTTGTCGGACGTACCGGCGGACCTTCGCGACACGGCGGCGATTGCGGCCAGGCTGAAAGCCGCCACGCTTGAGCGTGACCGCCTAGTCGCCGAGCATCAGGTCGCGATCGTCAACGAGCGCACGGCAAGTGATGCTGTCAAAGGCGCGCGCGTGACACTGGCCCATGCCCAAGCTCGCGAACGGGAGCTCGCCACCGCGCGAGACACTCATGGGGCCGCCTTCCAAGCCGCGAAGCGTTCGGCGGGTTTGGACGATGCGACCTACATCTTGGCGAAGGCCGACATTCCGAATCTCGGGGCGTTGACGACTCAGATCGGCGCGCACGCCGAGGCGCAGGCGTCGGCGGTCGATCGACGTGACCGCGCCGCTCTGGTCATCAACGATCTCGTCCGCCCGAATTTGGCGGAGGCCGAAGCGGCCCTTGCTGCAGCCGATGCCGCCCTTACGAGGGCCGAGCAAACGCTGACCTCGACATCGCTCAAGCTTAAACAGTTCGAAGCGGCCCTTCTGACAATCCAACGACTGGACGCTGAACTTGCCGAGGCAACGGAACGCTTCCGGGTGTTAGGCGAGCTGGCGCAACTGACCGACGGCCGCAACGCGCATCGGCTCCGGCTCCGCGACTTCGCCATTGCGGCGACCTTTGACCTGGTTCTTGAGGCCGCGAATCTCCGCTTTGCGCGCATGTCACGGGGACGTTTTGCTCTCCTGCGCAAGTTTGAAGGCGGCGATGGTCGTGCGCGCGCGGGTTTGGATATCGAAGTCTACGACGCCCACACAGATCAGAAGCGCGACGCGCACACGCTGTCCGGGGGCGAGGGTTTCCTTGCCTCGCTGTCGCTCGCGCTTGGTCTCTCGGACGTGGTCCAGGCAGAAACGGGCGGCGTGAAGCTAGACGCCATCTTCATCGACGAAGGCTTCGGGCACTTGGATGATGAGATGCTCGATGTCGCCTTAGATACGCTGCGTGATCTCGTCGGCCAAGATCGCGCGGTCGGGGTCATCAGTCACGTGGACAGCGTTAAACAGCAAATTCCTGCGGGGTTTGATGTCGTTCGGACGCTACGCGGTAGTGCAATTGAACCGCGGCGTACCGCATGAGGAACCTTGAGATGACGACATCAGATGCAGTCCTGGCTTTCGTAAGGGTCGGCCGCCGACTTCGGCGAGCGGGCGTTGCCTTTCTTGGCCGGCGTTTCAGAGGGGCGTCTGGAGGTCACGGTTGGCCCGATCTTTCAACGGCGCTAAGGGCGATCTGAGCGCACATCTATGCCGCCACCTTTAGGCGCTTCTTGCTCAGCAGGGATCGGACAAAAGCGTTCCACTTCTTCATCGCGGCCCGCTTCTCGGGCATGTAATTCCAGCGATCATAGCTCTTCGAGCTGACGTCCTGGAGCGTGTGGTTCTGCAGCCGGTCGCGAATCTCCTTCGATAGGCCGGCCTTTCCAGCCAGGGTTTTCCAGGTCCGACGCAAGTCCCGGTTGGTGACGACCGGGATCACCTCGCGGTCGCGCTGGCGCCACATGAACGAATAGAGTGTTCCGTGGCTGACCGGCTTGGTCGGGTCGGTCGCGGAGGGGAAAAACCAGCCATGCGCATTGGGTTTGATAGACTCGATCAGCTCTGCTGCGACTTCTGGGACGGGAATGGCGTGTGGTTTGCCATTCTTGGTCTTTGACCAGTCAATGATCCGTTCTTTGGCATCCCACTGATCGATATGCAGGCGGGCGATTTCCTCGACGCGTTGACCGGTAAGCATGAGGATGCGCACGGCGCGCGTATAGGGCGGGTGAACGGGCGTGTCAGGGTATTCGAGCCAGTGGTAGAGGCGCAGGAATTCGTCTTCGTCTAGCCAGCGCGTGCCGACTGTCTTGGGTTCGGTGGGGATGCCCGCCGCGGGATTATAGACGAGGCGGAAACGCCGGAGCGACGCGCTGCGGTAATCGTGCTCTGATTTCATGCCCCAGCTAAAGGCAGACCGGATGTAGCTTCGGACATGATCTGCCATGGAACGCTTGCCGCGATCGTAGATCGGCCGGATTAGATCGGTGATTTCGTCTGGCTCGATGTCCCGGGCCGGCCGATTGCGGCCGAGAGTGTCCGCGATCTTGTTGAGGCCTTTCTCCGCCTCCTTCCATGACGATTTTCCAGTTTCCTTTAGGTTGGCAACGTAGGCCTCGAAGAGATCGGCAACCGTGCCGGGGCGCGTGTCGCCAGCGATCTTGATGCTGCGTCCCTTCTGGATCATGTCCGCAAAATCTCGGTTGAAGGCCTCGCGCGCCTTGCTAAGCGGCATTGACGGGTATGATCCGAGCTTCTTTTTGAGGCGTTTTTGGTCGCGCCACTGTTGCGCCATCCAATCCGCAGTGACGCGGGTCGGCATGGGCTTCATGACCAGGATAAGACGACCGGTGCCGTGCCCCTCGCCATCGACGAGGCTCAGTTGCTTTCCGGTCTGCTCCACCTGCTTCAGAGCGCGGCGTATTTCTCCATCGGTAAGGCTCGGCACTGGGCTCTCCCATCGGCTTCTAAGTGGGGTCGCCAGACGGGTAGTAGGGGTCGGCGACTGGGGTCAGGAAGGTTCCTGATCCCCTACTAACAGACCCCAATATGCCACAGTATCCAGCCGCACGACAAGCCAGAAAATGATGATGATTCAATGGGTAGTAGCGTGATTGAGCGTGATCCAAATAGCTGAGTGGGATGGTTGTGCACTAAAATTAGCGCGGTCGCCGACAGCTCCAGCGCGCGCTTGACCACCTCGCGCGGATAAACCGGCGTGTGATCGACGGTGCCGACCTGCTGCACTTCGTCGGCGATCAGCTGGTTGCGCTTGTCGAGAAACAATAAGCGGAACTGCTCCTTGTCGGCGTAGGCCATGGCGGTGCGGCAATAGTCGATCACGCTCGACCATGACGACAGCACAGTCCGCTTCTGTGCCTGGCCGCGCGCCAGCCGGCTCGCCGCCGCGTGCACGATCTTCAGCTCGGTGATGGCGGCTTCGCCCATGCCCTTGAATTCGGCGAGACGGGCCGACGGCGCCGCCACGACTTCGCCGAAAGAGCCAAATCGCGCGATCAGTTCCTTGGCCAGCGGTTTGATATCCCGCTGCGGAATGGCGCGGAACAGCACCAGTTCGAGCAGTTCGTAATCGCTGACGGCGTCGGCGCCGGCTTCGCGAAAGCGCCCGCGCAGCCTTTCGCGATGGCCGTGATAGTGCGGCGCCGACTCCGAGAGGCCGAGCGTCTCACCCGTATTGTCGTCGTGATTGGTCATACGCCCGCGCCCGCTTTGATCCTGGCGGGAGTGTAGTGCAACCTTATACAATCTACGAGGGTAGTTTGGGGGTGCCGTTCAGAGCTTGTACGGCGGCTTGTCCAGCCCGGCCGGCGAAAAGGTGAAGACTTCGACGCCGTCTTTGGTCACGCCCACGGTGTGCTCGAACTGCGCCGACAGCGAGCGATCGCGGGTGACCGCCGTCCAGCCGTCGGAGAGCACCTTCACGTGGGGCCGGCCGAGATTGATCATCGGCTCGACGGTGAAGAACATGCCCGGCTTGAGCACGACGCCCTCGCCGGGGCGGCCGACATGGACGATATTGGGCTCGTCGTGGAACAGCCGACCAAGCCCGTGCCCGCAGAAGTCCCGCACCACGCTCATGTGCTGGGCCTCGACATAGCTCTGGATCGCGGCGCCGATGTCGCCGGTGGTGGAACCGGGGCGGATGGAGGCGATGCCGCGCATCATCGATTCGTAGGTCACCTCGATCAGCCGCTCGGCCCGGCGCGGGATTTGCCCGACCGGATACATCCGGCTGGAATCGCCATGCCAGCCGTCCAGGATGAGGGTGACGTCGATATTGACGATATCCCCGTCCTTCATCGGCTTGTCGCTGGGGATGCCGTGGCAGACCACATGGTTGAGCGAGGTACAGGTCGATTTCTTGTAGCCGCGATACATCAGCGTGGCCGGCAGCGCGCCGTGGTCCATCGCGAATTCATAGACCAGCCGGTCGATGGTGTCGGTCGGTACACCGGGACCTACATGCTCGGTCAGCATGTCGAGGCACCGCGCGGTCAGCTGCCCGGCCTTGCGCATGCCGTCGAAGGCAGCGGGCCCGTGAATCTTGATCTGTCCGGTCTTGCGGAGGGGGGTGGCGGCGGCGTCGACGTAGGTCATGGTGCCAATGTAAGGATTCGACCGCAGGCGGGCAAGAAGCCCGTCATTCCGGGATGCGAGCGCAGCTCGCAGACCCGGAATCCAGTAACAAGCTCAGCTCTTGGCTGGATTCCGGGTTCGCGCCTTTCGGCGCGCCCCGGAATGACAGTTAAGCGATTTTACCGCCCAATTCGTCCTCGATATGAGCCCGTATAATCTCGTCGAAGTTCGCCTCGGCGGTAAATCCGAGCGCCGCGGCGCGCTTGGCATCGATACGTTCGGACCAGCCGGCGACGATCCGCATCACCAGCTCGTCCGGCTCGCGCTTGATGCGGGCGGCGACTTTGGGGCCGGCAATACGGGTCAACGCTGCGATCTGTTCGGCGACGGTGCAGCACACACCCGGCATTGCCAAGCTGACGCGGGGGCCGAGCTGCTCGCGCGTCAAGCCGGCGGCATGAATGAGGAAGCCGACCGCCGCGCGCGGGCTGGCGTGCGTGTGGCGCACCGTGTCGGCGACCGGCAAAATTGCTTCATGCCCGGCCAGCGGCTCGCGGATGATGCCGGAGAAGAATCCGGACGCCGCCTTGTTCGGCTTACCCGGCCGCACGCAAATCGTCGGCAGGCGAATGCCGACGCCGTCGAGGAAGCCGCGCCGGTTGTAATCGGCCAGCAGCAATTCGCTGATCGCCTTCTGCGTGCCATAGGAGGTGAGCGGCGTGAGATGAAAATCGTCCGGGATCGCGTAGGGGAACGGCGCGCCGTAAACCGCGATCGACGAGGTGAAGATCACCTTGGGTTTGTAGTGGTCGCCTGCCAGCCGAATGGCTTCGAGCAACGCCCGGGTGCCGTCGAGATTGACGTGATAGCCCTTGTCGAAATCGATCTCGGCCTCGCCCGACACCACGCCGGCGAGATGAAAAATCACATCCGGCCGCCCGGCAAGCAATCGTTCCGCGGCGTCCGGCGCCGCCAGGTCGCCAGTGACGATATTGACAGCGCCTTCAAATCCCGCCGGTCTGTCCGCGGCAACGACGTCCGTCAGCGTCAGTGCGTCGATCTTGCTGCCGTTGAGTTTGCCGTTCTTGACCAGCCGGGCGGTCAGCTTGCGGCCGATCATGCCGGCGGCGCCGGTCATCAGAATATGCATTCGCGTTTCCCCTCTAGACTTGAACCTTATTTTCTTTCTTCCGCCGGCTGGAACCGGTCGATCTTCCGCAAGTCCGGGAACAAGCCCATCCATGTTGCGGCGACAATCAGCGAGCCGATGCCGCCGATCAGCACCGACGGCACCGCGCCGAGCCAGGCGGCGACCGCGCCGGACTCGAACTCGCCGAGCGTATTCGATGAGCCGACGAAAAGGTAGTTGATTGCGCTGACCCGGCCACGCATGTCCTCGGGCGTTTCGATCTGCACCAATGTGAAGCGGATGACGACGCTGACGGCGTCGGATGCGCCGAGCGCGGCCAACGCCAGCAGCGACAACGGAAACCAGTCCGACAGCGCGAAAGTAATTGTCGCAAGGCCATAGATCGCGACGACGCCGAACATCTTGCGGCCGATATGCCGCTCGACCGGAACATGCGATAGGATCACCGCGGTGGTGAGCGCGCCGACCGCAGGCGCCGAGCGCAACAGGCCGAGGCCGATCGGGCCGACGTCCAGGATGTCCCGAGCGAAGACCGGCAGCAGCGCGGTGGCGCCGCCGAGCAGCACGACAAACAGATCGAGCGTGATAACGCCCAGCAGCCGCCGGCGTCGGCGAATGTAGTGAAAGCCGGCCAGCACAGACGCGAATGTCGGCGGCTCGCGGTTGGCGACGACATTGCCCTTGATACGGATCAGGCTGACCAGCGTCACCGACATCATGAAGAACACGACGCACAGCGCACTCACCGCCACCGGCATCGCCGCATAAATAAGGCCGCCGAGCGCCGGGCCGCTGATCACCGCGACCTGATTGGCCGAGGTCCAGGCGGCGACCGCGCGCGGCAATAGCCGCGCCGGCACTAAGGCCGGCACCAGCGCGTGCCCGGTCGGCAGTTCGAAAGCGCGGGCGCAGCCGATCATGAAGACGGCGAAGAACAGCAGGTCGCGGCTCAGGAAGCCGAACCATGTCGCCGCCGTCACCAGAGCAGCGGCCAGCGCGTAAACGCTTTGCGACAGTTGCACGATCCGGCGGCGGTCATAGCGGTCGGCGGTGTGGCCGATCAACAGCGTTAGGATCACCGCCGGTATGAACAGGATCAGCCCGACCAGGCCGAGATCGAAGGCGCTGCTGGTGATCTCATAGATCTTCCAGCCGATCACCAGCGCCATCATCTGGTAGCCGATGGTGGCGGCGATCCGCGCCAGCCAGAACAGCACGAAGGGTCGTTGCTGAACGAGGCCGCCGGTTGGCGACGAGCTGGCTTCGCTCATTCCGCCGCGCCGTTGATCGCGCCGAGGCTGACCTTCTGCTTGCCGTCGGCGCCGAAATTCTCCGGCGCCAGCCAGCGCTCGAAGGCTGCTTTGCGCGCCGGCCATTCGCTGTCGAGCATGGAGAACATCGCGGTGTCGCGGTTGCGGCCCTTGGCAATCATCTGCTGGCGCAGGATGCCTTCGAACTTGAAGCCGTAGCGCAGCGCGGCGCGGCGCGACGGCGCGTTCAGCGCGTTGCATTTCCATTCGTAGCGGCGATAGCCGAGCGTGTCGAAAGCATATTTCGCCAGCAGATATTGCGCCTCGGTGCCGAGCGGCGTGCGCTGCAAGGCCGGCGAATAGACGATGTGGCCGACTTCGATGACGCGCATCGCCGGGCGTATTTCCATCAAGGTGGCGATGCCGACGCAGCGGCCGTCGGCGGCGATGATCGCGTAGGAATAGGGGTCTTCGAGCGCCGGCCGCGACGCCACCCATGTCGCGAATTCGGCTTCGCCGGTGAACGGTCCGTAGGCGCTCATATAGGTCCAGATGGTGTCGTCGTCCTTGACCAGCGGCCACAGGTCGGCGGCGTGCTCGGCTTTCAGCTTTTCGACGCGGCCATAGCGGCCTTGTAGCGTCACCGGGCCGGGGCGCGGCGCGGTGTGACTGTCGACCTTGCGGCCGACGGGCTGGCCGGTCTCGGGAAGCGGCTCTGAATTCATCATGATGCTTTGTCTTTATCGCCGTGGCCGGAAAAGAATTTGTTGAGCTCGGCGTTCGGGACGACGCCGGCGAAACTGTCGAACGAGCCTTGTTCGGCGATCGCGCGCGCCGATTTGATAAAGGCGTCCATCGCCACCCGCGCCAAAGTGCCGCCGACGCTGATGCGGCGTACGCCCATGCCGCCAATATCGTTGACGGTGAAGCCGCCGGCAAACGACATCAATAAATTGACTGGCTTGGGCGCGACCGCGCGGACGACCGTCTCGATCTGCTCCCGTGTCTTGATGCCGGGGGCGTACAGACAATCGGCGCCGGCATCGGCAAAGGCCTTCAGTCGCCTAAGCGTCTCGTCCATATCGGTGCGGCCATGAATGAATCCCTCGGTACGCGCCGTGAACACGACGTCGCCACCGGTCTGGTCGATGGCCTTGCGTGCCGCCTTCACCCGGGCCAGCGCCAGATCGAAATCGTACAGCGGCGCGCTCTCGTCGCCGGTAAAATCCTCGATCGACAGACCGGCGACGCCGGTCTCGACACAAAGCCGCACATTGGCGGCGACACCGGCGGGATCGTCGGCAAAGCCGCCCTCGAAATCGGCATTCACCGGGATAGCGGTGGCCGTCGCCAGCTCGCGGTAATGGGCCAGCACCATATCGCGGGTCACCGCGCCGTCCGGCAGGCCGAGCGAATGCGCGTAGCCGGAACTGGTGGTGGCCAGCGCCTTGAAGCCGAGCCCTTGCAGATAGAGCGCGCTGCCGACATTCCACGGATTGGGAATGACGAAACAGCCGCTGTCGTGCAGCGTCCGGAAAGCGCGGCGTTTATCGGCGGGCGAGGGCGTCGGCATGGCTCTCTCTCAGGGTGAAATCGGGCGTGACCGTGCCACGATTAAACGCATAAGGACAATGCCATTCGGTGAGGTGGGGCATGAGCGTCTTTCATGATGCTCTCTGATAGAGTGCCGCACATAAAATGCTGCATCGCGAAATAGTCGCGCCGGAGGAACGCCGTGGACAGTGCCGATTTCGATGCCCTGGAAAACGAAGCGCGCAGGCTGATGCCGCCGGCGTCGTTTGCATTCTGTGCCGCTGGCGCCGATGACGAAATCAGCATGGTCGAGAATATCGCAGCCTGGCGCGCCATGCGGCTGCGGCCACGCATGCTGCGTGACGTCACCGCGGTCGACACCCGCGTCACGCTGCTCGGCCGGCAAGTGCCGACGCCGATCATGGTGGCGCCGACCGGCCGGCATAAGCTGTTCCACCCGCTCGGCGAGCGCGCTACCGCGCGCGGCGCGGCCGCCGCCGGCGCCGCCTATGTGATGGCCAGCAACTCCAACATTTTGATCGAGGACGTTGCCGAGGAACGGCGCGACGCGCCGCAATGGTTCCAGCTTTACTATTGGCCGAACCGCGCCGAGGTCGAGGCCTTGATCGATCGCCTCGCCGAGGCCGGCTTCACCGCGCTGGTGCTCACCGTCGATGCGCCGGTCGGCGGCTGGTCGCCGCGCGCCGCCCGCGAGCAGCATCAGCCGACGCCGGATATTCTCAACATCAACATGCCGGGCCGGCCGATGGCGCGCACCGCCTATCACCCCGACTTCGTCGGCAAGGTGCTGTATCCGGCGACCTGGCGCGAGCTCGAATGGCTGGTCAAGCGGTCGCCGATGCCGGTGATCGTCAAGGGGGTGCTGCGCGGCGACGATGCGCTCGCCTGCGTCGAGCACGGCGCCCGCGCCATCATGGTGTCCAATCATGGTGGCCGCCATCTCGACACCACGGTGACAACGGCCGCCGTCATCGCCGAAGTGGCGCAGGCGGTGGCCGGCAAAGCTGAGGTCTATGTCGATGGCGGCATCAGGCGCGGCACCGACATCCTCAAGGCACTGGCGCTCGGCGCGCGCGCGGTGATGATCGGCCGGCCGGTCATCTGGGGCCTGACGGTGAACGGCGCCGACGGCGTCACCGCCGTGCTCGACCATTTGCATGTCGAACTGGTGCGAGCGATGCAGCTCAGCGGTACGGCCAGTCTCGACGACGCCGTGCCGGACTTGTTGGCGCATTAGTGCGGCGTCAGCCTCCACCGTTGCGCCTTGCCGGTCGCGCTTGCGGTTTTCCATCGATGCGCGACAGCACCAGGCGGCCCTGGTCGTCGGTCGAGGCGGCGATCGATTGCGGCCGGCTCTTGCGCAGAAAGCCGCCGAGCTGGCGTTGGGCGCGCTCCGGCATGTCCAGATAGGCGTGGATCAACGCGACGATCCCCGGTTCTCGGGTCCAGTAATACATCTCGAGCAGCCGGCTGGCGTCGCCTTCGGTGGAGGCGAGCGTCTTGATGATATCCCCGGCATTGCCGGCGGCTTCGCCGCCCGGTCCGGTGCTCCCGCCTTTGACGTTACGCCCCATGCCATTACCCCCGATCGTCGGGAAATCGGCGCCGTTCAAGCGCGGCCGAATTCCCGCTGACCCAATTTTTTGTTGGCTCCCCGGGGACAAGTCTAACGTGCTTAACGGCAAGCGGGTAGTGCAGAAGAATGCAACTTTATGCGGAACGGAACTTAATTCCTAGCCGTCGACTGCCGAGCCGGCCGAACCTTGCCGGCGCCGCCTTCGAGCCGTGGATTTGTTGATTTCGGCCAACGAATGCGGTGAAGTGCCGGCCAAAATTGGAACTCGCCCGGGAGACAAACGATGCTCAAGACAGTCGCGAACTTCGACCGAATTGGCGAGGAAAATGCCTTCGCCGTGCTCGCCCGCGCCAATGCGCTGGTCGCCCAAGGCCGCGACATCATCAGTCTCGGCATCGGCCAGCCCGACTTCCGTACGCCCGAGTTTATCGTCGAAGCGGCGATCAAGGCGCTGCGCGACGGCCATCACGGCTACACCGCGGCGAACGGCATCCTGCCGTTGCGCGAGGCGGTCGCGGCCGATCTGCACAAGCGCTACGGCGTCGAGGTCTCGCCCGAATCGGTCATGATCATGCCGGGCGGCAAGCCGACCATGTTCATGTCGATCCTGATGTTTGGCGAGCCGGGCGCTGAGATCATGTATCCGGATCCGGGCTTCCCGATCTATCGCTCGATGATCGAGTACACCGGCGCGACGCCGGTGCCGGTGCCGATCCGCGAGGAGAACGGCTTTGCCTTCTCGGCGGAGGAAACGCTCAGGCTGATCACGCCGAAGACGCGGCTTATCATCGTCAATTCGCCGGCCAATCCGACCGGCGGCGTCACCGGCAAGGCCGAAGTCGACAGACTCGTCGCCGGCCTCGAGAAGTGGCCGGACGTCGCCATCATGTCGGACGAGATCTACGACCACATGGTCTATGACGGCGAGAAGCACGTCTGCCTGTTGTCTTATCCGTCGATCCGCGACCGCCTGATCCTGCTCAATGGCTGGTCGAAGACCTATGCGATGACCGGTTGGCGGCTCGGCTATGCGGTGTTTCCGGGAAAGCTTTACGACTATGCACGCAAGCTCGCGGTCAACCTGCATTCCTGCGTCAACGCCTCGGCGCAGTTTGCGGGCTTGGCCGCGCTGACCGGGCCGCAGGACGAAGTGTGGAAGATGATCGCCGAGTTCGACAAGCGACGCATAGTCGTGGTCGCGGGTCTCAACAAACTGCCGGGGGTTTCCTGCGTGGTGCCGAAGGGCGCCTTCTATGCCTTTCCGAACATCAAGGGCACTGGCTGGAAAGCGAAGGAACTGGCGAACACGCTGCTGAACGAAACCGGCGTCGTCACCATTGGCGGGCCGGACTTCGGCATCCTCGGCGAGGGCTATCTGCGTCTGTCCTACGCCAACTCGACCGAGAACATCCTCAAGGCGCTCGACCGCATGGGCGAGTTTTTGGCGTCAAGGAAGGCGGCGTAGGTTTCTTCTTTCCCTCTCCCCTTCGGGGGAGAGGGTGGTGCGGGGTGTGGGGGCTATGGTTGCGTTCGAACGGCCGCCACAGGCGACAATACGCGCGCGTTCGATGCGCCGTGAGGCGACCAATGCCGAACGCAAGCTCTGGCTGCTGTTGAGAGATCGGCGACTGGGAAAGGCAAAATTTCGTCGCCAAGCGCCCGTTGGTCCTTACATCACCGATTTCGTTTGCTTGCGGCTCAAACTCATCGTCGAGGCGGATGGCGGCCAGCATGCCGAGAACGCGTATGATCTCGAGCGCGACGGTTGGCTAACCAGGGAAGGCTATGTTGTCGTGCGTTACGGCAACATCGACATTCTGAATAATAGCGAAGGCGTCTTGGCCGACCTCAACAGTCGGATAGAGGAACGCCGAGAGCCCCACTGATTCCCCCTCACCCGGTCTCGGCTCGCTTCGCTCTCCTCGACCACCCTCTCCCCCGGAGGGGAGAGGGAAGAAGGAGCCCACCCCCAACCCCTCCCCGCAAGGGGGAGTGGAGTAGAAGAAGCTCACCCCGGAAACGGTGACTTGCCTTGCGGTTCGCTTTCCGCGCCGCCTGTCGGCTTGTCGTTCGCCCTCTCGGAAATCACCCGCGCC
>JAQSCR010000453.1 GCA_029945495.1 Pseudolabrys sp.
CGCCGGCGCCGCCCGCCTTGGCGACGATGTGCCAGCGGATGGCCTGCGTGGCATCGGCAGCCATGCCGCGCCCGGCCATGAGGATACGGGCCAGCCGGTTCTGGGCGATCGGGCTGCCGAGCCGCGCCGCACGCAGGAAAAGGCGGGCGGCGGCGCTTTCGTCCTTGTCGGTGCCGTCGCCGTTGAACTGGGCGATGGCGTACTCGACCATCGCGTCGAGATTGCCGGCAATCGAGGCCTTTAGCATCAGCAGCGAGGCCTGCTTGGCGTCCTTGGGGACGCCGCGGCCTTCCTTGACCATGGTGGCGAGCGCGTATTGTGCTTCCGGGTTGCCGGCATCAGCGGCGACGCGGAACAATTCGGCAGCGCGCGCGAAATCCTGCTTGTACTCCTGACCCTGGAGATAGAGCAGGCCGAGATCGTAATTGGCCGCCGGGTGGCCGCGCTTGGCGGCCTCGGTCAACAGCCGCGCGGCTTCGGACGTGTTGCGCGGGCCGGCGCGGCCCTCGAAGGCAAACATCGCCATCGCAAACAGCGCATCGCGGTCGCCGAGGCCGGCGGCCTGCTTGTACCACTCGGCCGCCTTCTTATCGTCGCGGCCGACGCCGTAGCCATGCGAATAGAGTTCGCCGAGCAAGGTCATGGCGGTGGCATCGCCCTGTTGCGCGCGCTTGCTGGCCTCAGTGAAGGCGGTCAAATAGAAGCCGCGCTGATAGGCGCCAAAGGCGGTGTCGATGGCCTGGTCGGAATTTTTCTGGTCGAGATTCGGATTGGCATTGGGCGCCGGTGGCGGCAGCGGAGCCGTTTTGCGCGTCTGCGCGTTCGCCGGAAGCGTCGGAACTAGCGGCAAGGCCACCAGCAAGGCGAGCGCGCAAAGCACACCCATTGCGCCGTGGCGGGCGCGGCTCATGCCGCGCTCTCGGGCAGGCGCAGCAGCGGCACGGTGGCGTCGATGGTCCGGGCGATATTCTGCGGATCGTTCCAGAGCCAGTCGCCGAGCGCGATGAAATCGGCGCCGGCTTCGACCAAAGCCGCGATCTCATCGAGCGAACCCGCATAGGCGACACACGGCGCTTCGAACACTTCGGCCCACCACGACACCCGCTCGAGAACGGCGTCGAAGCTGGGACGCTCGCCGCGTTCGTCGGGTTCGCCGAACATCACATAATCGGCGCCGCCTTCGGCCGCCGCCATGGCATCGTGGCGGATTTCGAGGCCGCCGGCGCCGACGATCCAGTCCGGCTTCAACTTGCCGAGCGCGTCGGTGACGGCGTC
Organism: Pseudolabrys sp.; assembly: GCA_029945495.1. Classification (GTDB taxonomy): domain Bacteria; phylum Pseudomonadota; class Alphaproteobacteria; order Rhizobiales; family Xanthobacteraceae; genus Pseudolabrys. Next base: position 1,276 of record JAQSCR010000453.1, read on the forward strand.
GATGCCGGTGAGATGCGCGCCGTCGGCGCCGGAGCGCGCCACCAGCTCGCTTCGGCCCCCGATCAGCAGCGCGGCGTTGTGCTGCTGCACCAGCGGGGCGATCGCCTTGATGCGGTTGATCTGGCTGCGCTCGTCGGCGTCAGTCAGGCGCAGCAGCACGGCGGCGACATCGCCGGCCTCGAGCGCCGGCTCAAGCGTCAGCGCAAAGGTTTCGGCCTCCGCGATCGCTGGCGTGATCAAATAGAGGCGCGGTTGCGGGCGCGGCTCGGCGTTTTTCGGGCGTGGGGCCATGGTTTCCCAGATGATAGCCCGTTTCGGGCGGAAGATTGACGTCCCGGAGGCTGGACCGCGATTGGGTAGCATCTTGGCGCGGGACCGCCAAACGGCCGGACCGCTCTAAAGAAACGCCGCGCTCGACCGGCGCGGCGCATCTCAATTTCTGATTGGCCCGCTTTACTCCGGCATCTTGTTCCGCCGGCTCTAAGCCGGCATGGGAATCGGGCCCATGTCCTTCGGCACCGCATAGCCCTTCTGTACGGCCGGGCGGGCGGCGACTTTCAGGTACCAGCGTTTGACGTTGGGAAACTGGTTCAGGTCGACGCCTTGCCATTCGAAGCGCGACACCCAGGGCCAGCAGCAGATGTCGGCGATGGAGTAGTCGCCGCAGATGAAGTCCTTGCCCTCGAGCTGGGTGTTGAGCACCTTGTACAGCCGCTGCGCTTCCTTGGAGAAGCGCTCCTCGGCGTAAGGCGCCTTGCCGGCATTGTACTTCACGAAGTGGTGCACCTGGCCAAGCATCGGTCCGAGGCCGCCCATCTGCCACATCACCCACTCGATCACTTGGTAGCGCTCCTTGCCCGACTTCGGCAGCAGCTTGCCGGTCTTGTCGGCGAGATAGATCAGGATCGCGCCCGACTCCATCAGCGACATGCCGTTGTCGTTATCGACAATGGCCGGGATGCGGTTGTTCGGCGCGATCTTGAGAAAGGCCGGCGCGAACTGCTCGTCCTTGTTGATGTCGATCGAGTGCGCCTTATAGGGCAGGCCGATTTCCTCGAGCATGATGGACGCCTTGCGGCCGTTCGGCGTGGTCCAAGTGTAGAGATCGATCACGTTTATGTCCTCGGATTCATGGGTGGCAGGAACATCGGGTCGGGTGAGGGCGTTGTCTCTGCAGTTCCATTAGCAGGAGGCGACCATGAAGCTCAATGTTCTTGTTATCGCGCTGGCCGCGACGGCGTTCGGCTCGCTGGCCGCGAATGCGCAGACCACGGTGATCGAAGAACGCCGCGATCCGGCGGTCGTGATCGAATCTCAGCCGTCGACAACGACGGTAACGAAGGAGCGCGGCGGGTTCCTCAATACCGAGACGAAGACCAAGACCGAAACCACCGGCGCCGGGATCAACGGCGATTGCACGTCGAAGACGGTGCACAAGGAAGATTTGACCGGCTCGAAGACCGTTCAAAAGACGACCTGCGACTGACGCAGGTAAGTTCTTGCCACCGTTGAGGCCGCGCCATCACGAGATCTGGTGCGGCCGCTGGTGTGCGGAACCTTCGCCGCGAACGCGCGTTAGCGTGACGAGCATTCAATGCGAATGCAGGAGGGTGACATGACATTCAAGCTTATTACGTTGGCCTTAGCTGCGACCACGTTCGGTTCGTTGGCTGCGTCGGCGCAGACCACGACCATTATCGAACAGCGGCCCGGCGTCGTCGTGCAGGAACGCGCGCCGGTGGTGATCGAGCAGCGCCCCGTTGTGGTTGCACCGGCCCCGCAAACCACGGTCACGACGCAGGAGCGCGGTGGCTTCCTCGGCACCGAGTCGAAGACGACCACGACGACGACAGGCACCGGGCCAACCGGTGACTGCGCGACGCGGACCGTGCACAAGGAAGATCTGGCGGGCGAGAAGACCGTCAGTCGCACCGATTGCCCGTGAGTTGCGTCTGCGTGATTTCAGTTCAAGTCGCGTAAACGCGTAGCGTCAATGCATGCACGGAAAAGGCCGCCCGTTTGAGGGCGGCCTTTTTTATTGCGTCGCGTTAAGGTCGGCTTACGCCACCTTCTTTTCCAGATCGGCCTGCCACTTTCCGAGCGCGGCGAGCGAGTTCATCTTGGCGCGGTGCATGAAGGCGCGCTGCGCGGCGGCGACGTTTTCCGCCTTGCCGGCCCATGCCTTCTGCGGCGCGGCCTGCAGCGCGCGGCCGTAGGAGAAGGTCAGCGCCCAGGGCAACCCGCCGATCTTGTTCATGGCGTCGAGATGGGCGGTGGCTTCCTCGTCGGACTGCCCGCCGGACAGGAAGGCAATGCCCGGCACCGCGCCCGGCACGCAATTCTTCAGCACGCGCACGGTGGCTTCTGCGACCTGCTGCGCCGAAGCAGGCTTGCCGCTCTTCTTGCCGGGTACGATCATGTTCGGCTTGAGCACGATGCCTTCGAGCGCGACCTTGGCGATGAACAATTCCTGGAAGGTCTCGTTCAGCATCCAGGTGGTGACCTTTTCGCAAGCCGTTATGTCGTGGTCGCCGTCCATCAGCACTTCAGGTTCAACAATAGGAACAATATTTGCCGCCTGACAGAGCGCGGCATAGCGCGCCAGCGCGTGCGCGTTGGCGTGGATGGCGTTGTGGCTCGGGATGCCCTTGCCGATGTCGATGACCGCGCGCCATTTGGCGAAGCGCGCGCCGGCGTCGTAATATTTCGTCAACCGGCCGGCGAGTTTGTCGAGACCGACGGTGATCAGTTCGCCGGGGCAATTCGGCAGCGGCTTGGTGCCTTCGTCGACCTTGATACCGGGGATCGCGCCCGCGGCCTTGATGATGTCGACCAGCGGCGTGCCGTCTTTTGCCTTTTGCCAAATGGTCTCGTCGTAGAGGATGACGCCGGAGATGTGGTTCTTCATCGCCTCGCCGGTGCGGAACATCAGCTCGCGATAGTCGCGGCGGTTGTCCTCGGTGTTTTCGGTCTTGATGGCGTCGAAGCGCTTGCCGATCGTGCCGGTGGATTCATCGGCCGCGAGAATGCCCTTGCCGGACGCGGTCATGGCGACCGCCACTTTATTCATCTCATCAAGATTCATTTCTGTCTCCCCACGTGTTCAGTTGCCCCGGACGCGGCGCACCGCCAAGCGGTGCGTCGCAGAGCCGGGGCCGTCAAAAAATTGGCGCCTTCGGCGTCACTTTACCCTCAATACTTCGACACCCGGCAATGGCTTGCCTTCCAGCCATTCCAGGAAGGCGCCGCCGGCGGTCGAGACATAAGTCAGCCGGTCGACGACGCCCGCGACGTTGAGCGCCGCGACGGTGTCGCCGCCGCCCGCGACCGTGACGAGCTTGCCGCTCTGCGTCAGTTCCGCCGCCGCTTCCGCCACTTCGACGGTGCCGTTGTCGAACGGTTCCATTTCGAACGCGCCGAACGGCCCGTTCCAAACCAGGGTCTTGGCGCGCGCCAGCACCGAGATCACCTGCTCGACGCTTTTCGGGCCGATATCCAGCATCATGTCGGCGGCGCCGATATGGTCGACATCGACCACGCGCGACGGCGCATTGGCTTCGAATTTCTCCGCCACCACCGCGTCGACCGGCAGCAGGATCTGGCGCTTGGCGGCCTTGGCCTGGTCCATGATCTTCTGCGCGGTGTCGAGAAGGTCGCGCTCAACAAGGCTTCTCCCGACCTGCTTGTTGAGCGCAAGCAAGAAAGTGTTGGCCATGGCGCCGCCGATGATCAGCACGTCGACGCGCTCCAGCAGATTGCCCAGGAGGTCGAGCTTGGTGGAGATCTTGGCGCCGCCGACGATGGCCACAAGCGGGCGTGCCGGTTTGTCGAGCACCTTCTCGAAGGCTTCCAGTTCGGCCTGCAGTGTGCGGCCGGCGAAGGCCGGCAGCACATGGCTGAGGCCTTCGGTCGAGGCATGGGCGCGGTGCGACACCGAGAAGGCGTCGTTGACGTAGAGATCGCCGAGTTTGGCGAGCGCGGCGACGAAGGCCGGATCGTTTTTTTCCTCGCCCGGATAGAACCGCGTATTCTCGAGGCAGACGATCTCGCCGGCATGCATGGCGGCGACCGCGCGCTCGGCTTCCTCGCCGATGCAGTCGGGCACGAACTTGATCGGCCGCTTGATGGTGTGCGCGACTTCGGCGGCGACGGGCTTGAGCGACTGGCTGGCGTCGCGGCCTTTCGGCCGGCCGAGATGCGACATCAGGATCACCTTGGCGCCTTTGTCGGCGAGTTCGGTGATCGACGGCGCGATGCGCTCGATGCGGGTGGCGTCGGAGACGACGCCGTTTTCGTAGGGCACGTTGAGGTCAACGCGCATCAGCACGCGTTTGCCCTTCACGTCGGCGTGGTCGAGGGTGCGGAAGGTGTTGCTCATGAGCGGCTCCGGCGCGCTCGATTACAGCAACTTGCCCATCGCCACCGCGGTGTCCGACATGCGGTTGGAGAAGCCCCACTCGTTGTCGTACCAGGCCAGCACGCGAATGAAGTTGCCGTTCTGCACTTTGGTCTGATCGAAGGCGAAGGTGGCGGAGTGCGCATCGTGGTTGAAGTCGATCGACACGTTCGGGTGGATGGTGGTGCCGAGAATGCCCTTCAGCGGGCCCGCGGCGGCGGCCTTGAAGGCGGCGTTGATCTCTTCCACGGTCGTTGCCTTCTTGGCGACGATCTTAAGATCAATCACCGACACGTTCGGCGTCGGCACGCGGATCGAGACGCCGTCGAGCTTGCCCTTCAACTCAGGCAGCACCAGACCGATCGCCTTGGCGGCGCCGGTCGAGGTCGGGATCATCGACAGCGCGGCAGCACGGCCGCGATAGAGATCCTTGTGCATGGTGTCGAGTGTCGGCTGATCGCCGGTATAAGCGTGGATCGTGGTCATGAAACCGGTCTCGAGGCCGACGAGATCGTTCAACACCTTGACCACCGGGGCGAGACAGTTGGTCGTGCACGAGGCGTTGGAAACGACCAGGTGATCCTTGGTCAGTCTGTCGTGGTTGACGCCATAGACGACCGTGAGGTCGGCGCCGTCGGCGGGCGCGGATACCAGCACGCGCTTGGCGCCGGCTGTCAGATGCGCCGATGCCTTGTCCTTGGCGGTGAAGATGCCGGTGCATTCCATCGCGATGTCGACGCCGAGATCCTTCCACGGCAATGTCGAGGGGTCTTTGACCGCGGTGACCTTGATGGCGCCGCCGCCGACGGAAATGGTGTCGCCCTTGACGGTGACTTCGCCGGGGAAGCGGCCATGGACGCTGTCGAAACGCAGCAGATGCGCGTTGGTTTCGACCGGCCCGAGGTCGTTGATGCCGACCACTTCGATGTCTTTGCGGCTGCTCTCGGCGATGGCGCGCAGGACGTTGCGGCCGATACGGCCGAACCCGTTAATACCAACACGAATGGTCATTTGATGTCGCTCCCGGTCTTACTGTCGGCGTTCTTCCAGCAACTTCATGCCAAATCTTTGGCCGGGTGTTTACTGGATTGCCCGTGAGGTGCGGGCGGTGACACCGAATATAGTTACTTTCCAAGCTTACCCAATGCCGCCGCGGCCACTGCCTCGGCGGTAATTCCGAACTTCTTGTACAGTTCCTTGAACGGCGCGCTGGCGCCGAACGAATTCATGCCGACAAACGCGCCATCATTGCCGATGATGGCGTCCCAGCCCTGACGGATACCGGCCTCGACGCCGATCTTGACGGCGGCATCGCCGATGATCGCGCGGCGCGCGGCGTCCGGCAATGCGGCAAACAGCTCGAAGCAGGGCACCGAGACGACGCGGGCGGCGATGCCCTTGGCGGCCAGAAGCTTGGCGCCGTCGGCGGCGATGGCGACTTCCGAACCGCTGGCGAAGATAGAGACTTGCGCCTTGCCGTTGGCGGCGATGATTTCATAGGCGCCGGCGGCGCAGCGGTTCTTGTCGAGGAAGTTCGTCGACAGTTGCGGCAGGTTCTGGCGGGTCAGCGCCATAACGCTCGGGCGGTCCTTGGCCTCTAGCGCGAGCTGCCAGCATTCGACAGTCTCGACCGCGTCGGCCGGGCGGAACACCAACAGGTTCGGGATCGCGCGCAACGCCGCCATATGCTCGACCGGCTGATGCGTCGGCCCGTCTTCGCCCAGGCCGATGGAGTCATGCGTCATGATGTGAATAACGCGAATGCCCATCAGCGCCGCGAGGCGGATCGACGGGCGGCAGTAATCGGAGAACACCAGGAAGGTGCCGGAATAGGGGACGATGCCGCCATGCAGCGTCATGCCGTTCATGGCGGCGGCCATGCCGTGTTCGCGGATGCCGTAATGGATGAAGCGGCCGGAGAAATCGGCGGCGCTCATCGCCTTCATCGACTTGGTGCGGGTGTTGTTGGAGCCGGTGAGATCGGCCGAGCCGCCGATCATTTCCGGCAGCGCCGGGATCAGGCTCTCGAGCGCGAATTCGCAAGCCGTGCGTGTGGCGATTTCCTTCGGCGCGGCTGCGAGTTGCTCCTTCACCGCCTTGACGGCGGCATCGAGCGCCGGCTTCGACACCTCGCCGTTCATGCGGCGGGTGAATTCGACCTGCTGGCTCTTGTCGAGCGCGGCGAAGCGCTTGTTCCAGTCGGCATGCGCGCCCTTCGAGCGTTCACCGGCCTTGCGCCACTGGCTCAGAATATCGGTGGGCACCTCGAACGGCGCCGCAGTCCAGCCGAGGGCTTCGCGCGCGCCCTTGATCTCGTCGGCGCCGAGCGGCGAGCCGTGCGAGGACGACTTGCCGGCCTTGGTCGGCGCGCCGAAACCGATGGTGGTCTTGCAGGCGATCATGGTCGGGCAATCGGATTTTTGCGCATTTGCGATTGCGGACGCAATCGCCTGCTGATCGTGGCCGTCGACGCGCACGGCGTTCCAGCCGGAGGCCTCGAAGCGTTTCACCTGATCGGTCGAATCCGACAGCGACAGCGCGCCATCGATGGAAATGCCATTGTCGTCGAACAGGACGATCAGCTTCGACAGCTTGAGATGGCCGGCGAGCGCTATGGCTTCCTGAGAAATGCCTTCCATCAGGTCGCCGTCGGAGGCGAGCACGTAAGTCTTGTGATCGACGACTTTGTCGCCGAACACCGACGCCATGTGCCGTTCGGCGATGGCCATGCCGACGGCATTGGCGAGACCCTGGCCGAGCGGGCCAGTGGTGGTTTCGACGCCGGGGGTATGGCCGTGTTCCGGGTGGCCGGCGGTGATCGAGCCGGACTGGCGGAAGCGTTTGATCTGATCGATCGTCATGGCCTGGTAGCCGGTGAGATAGAGCAACGAATACATCAGCATCGAGCCGTGGCCGGCCGACAGCACGAAGCGGTCGCGGTCGGGCCATTTCGGATCGGTCGGGTCGAATTTCAGGAACTGGCTGAACAGCACGGTCGCTACGTCCGCAGCGCCCATCGGCAGCCCGGGGTGGCCGGATTTGGCCTGCTCGACCGCGTCCATCGCCAGCGCGCGGATGGCGTTGGCCATATTGTTTCCAGCCATATCGTTTACAGCCTTGCCCGCGGTTGCGGTGGCTGATGTCGGCGCGGCGTGTGCTGTCATGGAAAAAAGGCCTGTTTGAAGGGGTTCGCATAGCATGGCAGGCCCTTGAGTCAATGTGACGCAGCAACTGGCGCGGGACATTCGGTGCGCCATGCACAGGGGCCGGAAAACAACGGGGCAAATCGGCCGGCAGGCGTTGACGTTGTCATCGTGTCACACGTAAGCTTCTCAGTCTAAACATTTGCCTCCGCAGGATTTTTTCACATTGCGGGCAGTCCCCATGTCTGTGCCATGAGTGAGCAGAGCGCCATCGACACCGCCGTCAAACGTTTGGCCATGGCCCTCGACGCGCTCGACGCTGCGGTCGAGCGCCGCCGCGAGGGCGACCGCAACGAGGACACTCTGGCCGCGCAGGTGCAGACCCTGGGGCTGGACCGCGCCCGGCTCGCCTCCGTGCTCGACGGCGAGACCGCGCGCTCGCGAAGGCTGGAAGCGACCAATCGCGAGATCGCCGAACGGCTGGATACGGCCATTGCGAGCATCCAATCGGTGCTCGAAGGAAGCGACTAATGGGCCAGGTGAACGCCACCATCGCCGGCCGCCAGTTCCGTCTCGCCTGCGAGGACGGGCAGGAGGAGCATCTGCAGGCGCTCGCCGCCGATATCGACGTGCGCATCGTCGATTTGCGCAAGCGTTTCGGCGAGATCGGCGACACCCGCCTCACGGTGATGGCGGCGTTGATGGTGGCGGATGAGAATTCCGAGGCGATGCGCAAAATCCGCAGGCTCGAGGAAGAAGTGACCGCCTTGCAGGATGCCCGCGTGGTGTCGTCCGACCGGGCGCGGGCGGCGTCCGACGCGGTGATCGGTGCCTTCAATTCCGCCGCCGAGCGGCTGGAAGGCATCACCAAGAAGCTCAACCAGAGCCTGGGCTCCGGCGTCGCCATCGGTTGAGTGCTCGGCCGCGTGCGACCATAGGACAGTAAAATTCCGTACAATTTGTTTACCGAGCGAGCGTAGAACCGCCCTGCGTCAGCAAGGCGGCTTTTCCATGAATTGCGTTTCGTGTTTCGTGAAGCCCTCGGCCTATAACGGCTGGGTCGCGCAAATCGGCAATCAGGAATTCGGGCCGTACCTCACCTGCGACATGGCGCTGAAGGTGGCCATCACCGATGCGCTGGCGCGCCGCCAAGCCGGCTGCCCGGCGTGCGTCGTCGTCACCGATGCCGACGGTACCGTTCGCGCCAAGCGCTGCCTGTGCGCGGGTTTCATGCCCCAGGCCTTGTAAGCGGCATAAGCGCGTTAAAGCGCCTTCGACGGTCTATGGCGCTTATCCCTCCCAGGCACTACATTGACCAAGCGGGGCTGCGAGGTGCGTCGGAGACACATTCCCCGGGGCCTTACGATCCCATCGGGAGCTGTCCCTGGCCAGGCTCGTGGGCTTGGTCATATGGCGCCCACCTACAACAGTAGGTTCCCGGGATCACGCTCTGACGGCCATTGCGGCTCCGCACTTATTTTCATTTGGTGACGGCAAGCGTCGATCCATGTCCGAGCCGTCAGCGATCTCCGAACAAAAATCCGCGGTCCGTGAGCAAGCGCTCGCCAAGCGTGATGCGATGCCCGCGGCCGAGCGGCAGGCGGCGGCGGAGGCGATTGCCGCACGGGGGCTGCCGGTTGAGATCAAGCCCGGTACCATCGTCTCCGGCTTCATGCCGATGAAGACCGAGATCAATCCGCTGCCGCTGCTGCGCAAGCTTGCTGACGCCGGCGCGCGGCTGGCGCTGCCCTGCATCGACGGCCGCGGCAAGCCGCTGATCATGCGATCTTACGCCTTCGGCGACGCCTTCAAGGCCGGGCAGTGGGGCATCCGCGAGCCGGTGCCGGAGGCACCGGAAGTTCTGCCCGATATCGTCATCGTGCCGCTCGCCGCTTTCGACCGCGCGGGAAACCGCATCGGTTATGGCGCCGGCTATTACGACATGACGCTTGCCGCCTTGCGCGCCCACAAGAAAGTCATTGCCGTCGGCATCGCCTTCGCCGCGCAGGAAATCGCTCACGTTCCGGCGACGGAGCGCGACGAGCGCCTCGACTTCGTGCTAACGGAGCGCGAAGTGATTGAAATCAGGTAGCCTTCATTATGCGTATTCTGTTCATCGGCGACATCGTCGGGCGTTCCGGCCGCAGCATCGTCATCGAGCGCCTGCCGGGCCTGATTGCCGCTTGGAAGCTCGACCTCGTCGTCATCAATGGCGAGAACGCCGCCGGCGGCTTCGGCATTACCGAGACCATCTATAACGAACTGATCGACGCCGGCGCCGATGCCATCACGCTCGGCAATCACGCCTGGGATCAGCGCGAGGCTCTCGTGTTCATCGAGCGCGCGCCGCGCCTGGTGCGGCCGGTGAATTATCCGAAGGGCACGCCCGGCCGCGGCGCCGCACTGGTCGACGCCAAGAACGGCAAGCGCGCGCTGGTGATCAACGCCATGGGCCGCGTCTATATGGACGCGATGGACGATCCGTTCGCTTCCGTCGAGCGCGAGATTTCCGCCTGTCCGCTGGGACAAGCCGACGCCATCGTCGTCGACATGCATTGCGAGGCGACCAGCGAGAAGCAGGCGATGGGTTATTTCTGCGACGGCCGCGCCTCGCTCGTCGTCGGCACGCATACGCATGTGCCGACCTCCGATCATCGCATCCTTGCCGGCGGCACCGCCTTCATGACCGACGCCGGCATGACCGGCGATTTCGACTCGGTCATCGGCATGGTGAAGGACGAACCGCTCAACCGTTTCCTACGCAAACTGCCGGGTGCGAAATTCGAGGCGGCCGGCGGACCGGCGACCTTGTGCGGCGTCGCGGTCGAGACCGACGACAAGACCGGGCTCGCCAAAAAAATCGGCGCCGTGCGCATCGGCGGCTTGCTGGAAGAATCGCGGCCGGCGTTCTGGGAATAGCGTTGCGACACACTCCGCTCATTCCCGCGTAGGCGGAATCCAGTTCTTAAATCGAAAATCAGCCTGTGGCTCCCTGGGTCCCCGCCTTCGCGGGGACGAGCGGAATTGATGTCCGTACGCCGTTAACAGTCCATTAACCATAACTGCCGTTCTCTGGCCGCGAGGACGGTGAACATGGCTCTGCACGTTAACGTCAATCTTGCGCTCGACACGGTGACGGACGACGCGCGCCGCCCGGACGCCCGCTCGAAACTCGACCCGCGCGCGCAACTCGCCGCGCAATTCATTCCCTCCGGCTCGCGCGTGCTCGATCTCGGCGCCGGCGGCGGCGAGACGCTGCACGACCTGATGCCGCTTGGCTGCAGCTATCAGGCGGTCGATCGGATTGCGCACGGCAAGGGATCGCTGATCGGCGATCTTGTCGGCGGCGATTTCCCGACCCATGCGGCGACGCAATCCGACATCATCGTCATGCTCGGCCAACTCGAGCAGGTCGCCGACGTCGAGAGCCTGTTCACGCATCTGCGCTACTGCAAGCAGGATGTGATCCTGAGCTATTGCCCAACCAATTTGTCGAACGGGCGCGACCGCGCCGCGCAAGGCTTCGTCAACCACCTCAGCTATTTCGAACTGGCGCAGCTGTTCGACCGCTACGGCTTCCGCATCGAATGCACGACGCCGATCGGCGACCGCGAGATGCTGATGCGGCTGACGCCGACCGACCGCCTCGCGCCGGTGACGGCCTGCGACATAGCGGTGGTGTCGGAAAGCGACGCCGGCACTTTCGGTGACCGGCTCGGCCTGCACATGATCAACGCCATATTGCCGGGCGAAGCCAATGTGCATCACCTGACCTTCAAGACGCTGGCGCAGGCGCGCGACCAATACGATCTGGTGGTGCTCGGCGTCGGCAACTGCCTGTTCCAGCCGCTGCTCGGCGACGATATCCTGAACATTCTGTCGCGCGCGAAATCCGCGATCGGCATTTTCGGCACGCAATACCGCGAACTGATCCCGCGCCCGGCGATCGACCGCGTTATCGATCGGCTCGACACCTGGTACGCGCCTTACCAGGACGACGTGCTGCTGTACGGCCGCAGCCGCAGCAACGCCGTGCATCTCGGCGATTGGCTGATCGATCAGTTTCCGCTGACCGAGGCCACGCTCGACGAGCCGTTGCAGATCGGCATCGAGATCGGCTCGGAGATGCCGCTCGACCGCACCATCCAGGCGATCCAGCGCCACCGCCAAGTCTACTCGGCGCGGCTGCACCCGCTGCTGTGCGCGCTCACCGCGGCGCATCTTGCGGCCTATGCCGAGGAGGGCGGCCCCATGCCGGGC
>JAQSCR010000454.1:0-12705 GCA_029945495.1 Pseudolabrys sp.
TACCTTGAGATCGGTCTTGTTACTCCTCCGGTTGGCCTGAACGTTTTTGTTATTAAAAGCGTGGTCGGTAAGACGGTTCCGTTAGAGACGATCTTCAAAGGCGTTATGTGGTTCATCGTCACCGACATCGTGACGCTCGCGATCCTTATCGCGTTTCCGCAAATCTCGTTGTTTTTGCCGCGAATAATGAACTGAACTAACTAAAAATCGGGAAACAAACAGGAGGGTTAAAATGAGAACGAAAGTTTTGGCGTCGGCTGGCGCAATTGTGCTGGCGATTGGTTTAGGAACGGCATATGCGGCCGATCCGGTCAAAATCGTCTACGCGAACTATCTTAATCCGAAGCACATCACGAACCCTGTGCTGGTGAAGTATTTCGATAAAGTCGAAAAAGAATCCAAAAACACTTTAAAGTTCGAATATCACTTCGGCAGTTCACTATTGTCCGGCAAGGACATTCCCGGCGGCGTTCGTGACGGCATCGCCGATGCCGGCTATTTTGTCGGCGCCTACATCCCCACTGAGATGCCCGTCGATAATTTCCTCGGCGACTTCAGTCTGCTCAACGATGAGCCGCTTGTGATGACGGGCGTCCTTAATGAGCTCGAATTGTTCGATTGTCCACAGTGCGTTGCTGAGTTTAAGAAGTTCAATACCAAATTTCTCGCGACCTACGCGCTCACGCCATACGTCTATCATTGCAAGACTGAACTGAAGGCCATCGCCGACTTTAAGGGCAAGCGGGTGCGCGGAATTTCAGCCTACGCGGACCTTGCGCGGGAACTAGGGGCTGTCCCCGTCAACGTGAGCCCGGACGCAGCTTACGAAGCGCTCGATCGCGGCGTGATCGATTGCGCGCTGCATTCCATCTCCGCCCAGAAGGCTCGGTCATATGGCGAAGCGGCGAAGTTCGTGATTCTGGACCCGCTCGGCGGCTTCCTTGGTGCATCGCTATTTAATCTGCGGATTGAAAAGTGGAATGTTCTAACTCCGGATCAACGCAAGGCAATCGTAGACAATCTGCCCGAGCTCGTTAGCGAATCCATCTTCAACTACATCAAGGAAGATAAGGATATTATCGACGAGTACACGAAGAAAGGCACCAAATTCTATCATGCGGATCCGGCCTTCGCGAAGTTCGTTGAGAACTTCGCGCAGAAATATACGGCGACCGCGGTACAGAAGGGTGAGAAGCTCGGTATCAAAGATCCGCAAAAGATTGCCGATGAGTTGAAGCGGCTGGCCACCAAATGGCGCGGCTTGCTTGAAAAGAACGGCAAGGACCAAAAGACTTTTGCGCGGCTTTTGCGGGAAGAAATCTACAGCAAGATAGACGTCAAAAGCCAGATTGCGAATTAATCGCGTCCCCGAGACAAAATGGCACCGCGCCGGCCCCCCGGCGCGGTGGCCGGTTATTGACGCGGGTGCGAACCGAGATTAACGGCCGGTAAAATAGAGATGACGAGTAGTCGAACGATTTTGACGTCTGATAACAATGGCGTCCGGCATTTGACGTTGTGCAGGCCGGAAGCCCGCAATTCTCTGAACCACGATCTCATGCGCACACTATGCGATTATCTTTGCGAGGCCGATGTTGCCCCGGGCGTCCGGGTTATTGTCCTGCGCGGTGAGGGCAAGGGCTTTTGCGCCGGCGCCGACCTGAAGGCGACGGCCATTCTGGCCGATGAGGCGGCGGTGCGCGCGCACGCTGCGCTCATGCGGCAGCTTCTTGATCTGCCACCGACGTTAGGCAAACCAGTGATTGCGCAAGTTCATGGGTTTGCGCTGGGTGCGGGGTTGGCCTTGGCACTGGCATGCGACGTGGCGATATGCACGGAAAGCGCGATACTCGGCTATCCAGAGGCCAGGCACGGGATCCTACCGGCACTCGTGATGCCGAGTTTGCTTCGACTTGTTGGAGCGAAAGTCACTTTCGACATGTTGGCGACGGGCCGCTTGATCGACGGCAAAGCGGCCCATGAACTGGGGTTCGCGCGCTCGGTGCCAGATGATGACGTAGAGAAAGCGGCGTCTGAATATGCCGCAGACCTTTCATCCCGGCCTGATGATTTTGTGCGGTTGCTCAAGCAGTTGATGCGCAACGCGACGGGTCTTAGCCCAAAGGCGGCCATGGCGGCAGCCGAACAAGCGAATATCGAGAGTCGCCTGAGGCGGTTGCCGATTTAGATCCGACAGGAGCCGGCTGGCCGGCGTCTTTAAATACGCTGATCGAGTGCTACGGAGAAATTGTATGAACAGCCGCGCTCTGGACGACCGTGAACCTGTAATTATCGATGCCGTGCGGACGCCGGTCGGACGGCGAAATGGTTCGCTGAAGGATTGGCACGCGGCGGCTTTGCTCGGCCACACGCTTAACGCACTGATGACGCGGACAGGTGTGCCAAAGGACGCCATCGATGATGTCGTGGCCGGTTGCGCGACACAGGTAGGCATGCAGGCGGGCAACGTGGCGCGCACGGCTCTGCTCATGGCCGGGTTTCCGGTGACGGTGCCGGGCACCACCGTTCAGCGCGCCTGCGGCTCGTCGCAGCAGGCCGTTCATTTCGCCGATAACATGATACGTAGCGGCGTCTGCGACGTCGTCATCGCCTGTGGCGTCGAACAGATGTCGATGACGCGCGGCGGCAACGAGGACGACCGTTTCGGAAAGCGCTACCCCGACGCGCTGATAAAGCAGTTGTCGATGCCGAGCATGGGTGAGGCGGCCGAGCGTATCGCCGAGCGCTGGGAGCTAAATCGCGACTATCTTGACGATCTGGCGCAACGCAGCCATGTTCTGGCAAACGAAGCGCGGCTCGGGTCACGGTTTTCGGCCGACCTGACGCCGATGCCGCTCGGTGACGGCACTTCGCTCAATTGGGACGAGGGCGTCCGTGCCGATTCGAGCATTGAAAAACTTAACAGCCTCAAGCCTTCGTTTCGGCCGGAAGGCCGGGTGACTGCCGGAAACTCAAGCCAGATTTCCGATGGCGCGGCGGCTCTTCTAATGATGTCTGCCGCCAAGGCGCGGGAATTTGGCCTCGAGCCGCGGGCGCGACTTTACGCACAATTTGTCGTAGGCGTAGACCCCGAAATAATGCTCACGGGTCCGATCCCAGCGACCCGCGCGATCCTGCAACGCAGCGGGCTTAAGCTTGATGACATCGACCTGTTCGAGATCAACGAAGCTTTCGCCTCGGTTCTGGGCGCCTGGCTCAAGGACATCGGCGCCCCTCTCGACAAGGTCAACGTCAATGGCGGCTCCATCGCCATAGGCCATCCACTCGGGTCGACCGGCGCGCGGCTGATGACTATTCTGGCGCGAGAGCTGGAGCGCCGTGGCGGCCGGTTCGGGCTTCAAGCCATGTGCTGCGGCGGCGGCATCGGGACGGCCACGATTGTCGAGAACCTTCGGGTTTAAGTCGAAAGTCTTGCATTGTGGCGTAAGGCTTTGCTGCGTGCAAGAATGACTCGCTATCGCGGATGCTGTAGCGAACGATCTCAAATTGCGGCGGTCCGCTCAATTCCACTTCGGCGTTCACATTCAAGCGTCGAATAGCATCCGACCGCCGACGGTGATTCCGCGGATTGCGGAAAGTGAGCAAATTAACGATTGCTCCGAGCAACTGAGCTCGAAATGTAAGAGCCCAATCCATGCTCGTGCAGCAAGGCCTCCAACTCCTGAAGCCTTTCTTCCTGTTCAGCAATTACGCACTTATGGCTTTCAAGTGCGCTATTTAGCTTCGCAGCGTGTGCTTTCCACTGTCCAATCAATTCACGACCTCTATCTTTGATGGTCGCGACGCGCCGTTCGGCCGCGGCCGAAGCCGCGCCTGCGATGGCTTCGGCGGTTGTCCGCGCCTCGTCCACGCGTTTCTCTACATATGCATTCGCGGCTGATTGAAGTTTGCCGTGATTGCTGTGGAGATCACCCCAAGCTTTAGCGATTCTCTTGCGTTCGGCCTCTTGGTCCTTCCATTCCTGCCGTGTCAACCGCAGACGCCGAGGTCCCAGCCGCGCAAGACCATGCTTGCATCCGACTTCGTTCCAGTAGCGATCCTGGAACGCCCGCATCGCCTGCTCGCTTGCCGCCTTTTGTTCGCGTCCGTTGCCACCCGCATCATCGGTGGCCTTCGCCGCACGCCGGCCAAAATCAACGTCGCAAATGGACAAACGGCGGTCTGGGCAAAGTTCCGGCAGCACCCAATAATGAAGATGTAATCGTCCTTCGTCGACGTGCTCAACGACACATTTTAGCCGCTCGCCCCATAGGCCTTGTGCCCAGGCAACTGCATCGATCTGCCACGCCAGGTACTTTTCGCGCTCTTCCTTGCTATTCTCGATCGTCTCGCGGGGAACTGGCCAAGTCATCACACCAGCCAAAAGGATCGGCGTATCGATACGAATTCCGACGGCCTGCGCCGCGAAAGTTACAGCTTGTTCGATCACCACGTCCGGATGCAGCCCGACGAGAATGTTAGGCGGCGCGGGATTGGTAATATGTTGGCACCCGCCCGGCGCGCGCATGAGCTCGGCATGGATGTCGAACAGGGAAGGGCGTCTCTGCGTCGAGTGGCGCTTGTGGGCTCCCCGGCGGCCATAAACCTCATAGTGATTGAATGCATTTCTCGTCATGGTAATCTCCGATTTGACCAGATGATCGCCGACGAAGCTGAAAGTCCAAACAGGTTTCTTTTTTGGCTGGCTGCAGACATCTAGTTAATTACCTAGATGTTCGATTTAGCCTCGACTGTGATTCCGATCGAATATTGAAATCCAGATTTACAATCGCCATGGCCCTCGGTCCTAAAGCGATTGCTGTCTTGGTCGACGTATTTCGAATATTCGGCGAACAGTGCAATCCAAGGGGCGACCAACCTCCTTCTTGAAAAAAAGAAGGGGCCGCTGTCAGCGACCCCTCCTGTAATATTGCCCGTGGCCTACGGCCTAGGGGTGGCTGACAGTGTCAGGTTGCGTTGTAGACGACAGAAGCGACCTCAAAACATTGGCCACCACCCTCTTTGCCCTCAGCTTTATCAAGGGCCACCAGCAGCTTTTCTTGCTGAAGAAGCTCAAGCGCAGCGTCGAACCTCGAAATGGGCATAGCTTGCCAAGCCCGCATCCACGGCCGCCGTTCGATTTTTCGGTTGGCTTTGCTCGTGCGCTCCCGCAGGTATCCCACCATGCGCCGGGCGTCGCGCTCTGTCTGCGCAGTGCTTAGCGGCCCGAGCAGGGCCTCGGCGAAGGGCATAACGAAGGTATCCACGATTGACGCGGCCCGCTTAACGGCCGTAAGCGGGATTTCGGCCGCAATTTTGTTGTCGCCATTGGTGCTGACCACAATATGCAAAGCAGCAGCCAGACGTCGAGCCAAGTCGGGCAAACCGACCAGGAAGTCGGACAGCGGCGGTGAAGCGGCGGCCGCGCGCGACGTCCAACTGGTGGCTGCCGTCGCCAGCCTATGTTGCGCGCTCTCAGAGAGATGCAAAGCTACGGGCTCGACGGTCATGTGGTGCAAGCGGCTCATCAGCGCAACCAAACCGGAGTTGTCGGCGCTAATCGGCATCGTTGCCGCCCTGACGAATATCGTGGCGGCATACTGGTCCTGCCCAGCGTTGTGCAGCGTCGCGCAGTCCGCCGTGGTCAATTGTCCGATCACGCACGCCGGGAATGCCTGCATCCTGTTCCGGCCATCCGGGTCCGCAATCGGGATTTGGCGGCCGAGGCTCAAATCGGCAAGCAACGTGGCGGTTGCCTCGTCAAAGTTGCTGCCAACGTTGCTCATGGATTTCACCCACCGATCGTCGACCAAGAGCGTGCCGGTGCCGCCGGCGGCCGCGTGAACGATGGCACTGCTGGCGCCATAGGGCACGACGATCTGGGGACGGGCCAGTTTGGGGATCGGCGCGTCTTCGGCGAACGGCGGCGGCGGGTCGATCCCAAGCGCGGATGCAGCCCGCGTGGCCTGATCGTGCAGCGAGCGAAGTTTGGCGGACGCGCGCCGTTGATCGGCACTACCTTGTACGGCCTTCAGGTAGTCGCCGATCAGCGCGTTCTCGACGGCGTAAACGCCGGCCATGATCGCGGCGGGAACAACCGACGACCGGCGCTCTTCGCTCATCAAGGCGACGCGCAACGAGAGACCGTTGGCAGTCAGAATCGTCTTCTGCCTTTCATCGGTCGATGCCAGGAAAAACACTTCAGGGCCAGTGACCGTAATAATAGCGGCCAGGGCCACGAAAACAGCCGCCGGCAAAACGGCCGGGGATCCGAGGCCCGCGGCATCGAGTGCGCCCAAGAGTTCGGGCGGTACCAGGGTACGATCAAGGATTGTGTTCGGAAGTTCGAAGCGAGCGAGCAGGCGTCCAGCGACGTCGCTGGCTTTGTTGGACGCGGCACTTCCGGCGGCCTTTTGGCCGTTGCTTGTGAATAAGCGCCGAAGTGTGACCCCTCCACTGCTAAGGGGATCAACAGCTTAGCGTGCCGATCGGCGGCGGGCCTCCGCGCCGATTAACATCGAAAGATCAATAGAACGGCGGCGTGATGATCCAGACGATGTTGGTGGTTACGCTGCCATTGTTTCGGTAGCGGTGTGGAATCGTGCTTGGGAAGCTGAAGCTGTCTCCGGCGTTCAGCGAAAAATGACGATTTCCCACCCAAAGATCGAGAGAGCCGCAGAGGATCAAACCCGCCTCGTCACCACGATGGCTGTAGGCCTCGCCGCAATCGGCTCCAGGTTCGACTGTGCTCAAAAGCATTTCAATTGGACCAGCGAGGTTTGGTGAAAGTAAGTCCTCTCGGATGCCGGTCCCTGGAAAACGCAGTTCGCGGCGCTCTGAAGCACGGACAACGATATCGTTCTCCTCTCGCACGGGATTCTGCGACTTGGAGAAAAAGAAATTCATCGGAACGCCGAGCACATTGCTCAACCGCATTAGAGTCGCAACGCTGAGTTGAGACCGCCCACGTTCGAGCTGGCTTAACAGCCCGATTGATATCTGCGCCTGGTCAGCGAGTTCTTGCAGCGTCAGGCCCTTGGCGGTTCGTAGTTGCCTGATTTCGCTGCCAATTCTTCCTTGCTCCTCGATCGGATCGGTCGCCGGCGCGGCGGGGTGACGGACACGGCGTGCTGCAGTTGTAGCTTTCGTCATGAAAGAGCCCTTGCAGTCATCTCTAGCACGTGAAAATATAGCATACGAATTTCACTGCTGCACGTTTTTTGGTAGCTGCCTGGATTCGGAGCGAATGGTCGAAGGCTCGTTAGGCAATTGGAGATTGGCACGGCAGTCAACTGCCGGCTCGGCAACCATTCGATCGCAGCGTCTCGGACAAATATGCGTCACTGGCGCGCTGCTGGGCCCGGTCCTGATATTTCTGGCCACGTGTTTCATCGCGCCTCTCGGTGAGCTGCTCAGCCTGTCGTTCAGCAGCAGCGCCGGTCCGTTAGCGTCTTATCGTGAAATCGCGGCCAGTGGCGTCTATCGCCAGGTCTTCACGAATACCCTCATCCTTGCCTTTAACGTCGCTTTGATCGCGTGCCTGTTGGCGTATCCCACCGCCTATATGCTGTCGCGTCTGCGCGGTTTTGCTCTCTCGGTCGCGCTCTGGTGCGTGCTGTTTCCATTGTGGATAAGCGTTCTCGTTCGCACCTTCGCGTGGATTCTGCTGCTCGGAGAAAATGGGCCGGTCAACCGGATCCTGATGTCAGGTGATCTCATCAGTCGTCCTATCTCGTTCTTATTCAACAGTACAGGTGTTTATATCGGTATGGTTCACGTGCTGCTGCCGTATG
This sequence comes from Pseudolabrys sp., assembly GCA_029945495.1. Lineage (GTDB taxonomy): Bacteria > Pseudomonadota > Alphaproteobacteria > Rhizobiales > Xanthobacteraceae > Pseudolabrys. The sequence goes on from JAQSCR010000454.1 coordinate 7,794, forward strand.
CGCTGCTGCCGATCTACACGGCGATGCGGAATGTCGATCAGCCACTGCTTCTGGCCAGTGACGGCCTCGGTGCCAGCCCGTTTCAGACATTCGCGCGGATTTATTTGCCGCTGACGATGCCGGGAGTAGCGGCCGGATTTCTCCTCGTCTTTCTGCTGGCGCTTGGCTTCTACATCACCCCGGCGATGCTGGGCGGCATGAAGAACATGACCGTGGCCATGCTGATCGATCTTTTCGTGACCGAACAGCTCGTTTGGCCGCTCGCCGCGGCAGGGGCGTTCTGGCTCCTATTGCTCGTGTTGTTGTTGCTGCTTGTCGCCAGCAGATTCGTGAACCTAACAGCGACCGTGGCGGCCAGATGATCAGCAAGACACGCATCGCTTCGCATGTCGCGGGATCGGTTATCCTCGCATTTATGGTACTGCCGATCCTCGCCGTCTTGCCAGCGTCTTTCGAGAACGCTAGTTACATAAAATTGCCCCCGGATACTTTTTCGCTGCGCTGGTATCGCGTTTTTCTCGCCGACCCTGAATGGTGGCAATCGCTGATCACCAGCGGCAAGGTCGCGGTACTGGCGACGGTGATTTCGCTGTTTCTCGGCACGACAGCGGCGCTGGGAATGCAGAGAGTCTCACCACCGGCGCGCGCCGTTTTGACGGGGCTTGTTATCTCACCCTTGGTCGTGCCCGTTATCATGACAGCCATTGCGCTGTACTACGTTATGCGTCCGCTGGGCTTGCATGGCACGATGCTGGGTCTGGCGCTTGGCCATACGCTGCTCGCGCTTCCTTTCGTTGTGGTCAATGTCGGGATCTCGTTGCGCGGGGTCGACGCAAATTGCCTGCGGGCGGCGGAAGGACTGGGTGCCGCGCCCTTGCGCGTCTTTCGCACGGTGACGCTTCCCTTGATCCTTCCGGGTCTCGCCGGTGGCGGCGCCTTCGCTTTTGTCGCGTCCTTCGACGAAGTCGTCGTATCGATATTTCTTGCGGGAGTTCAAGCGAAGACGCTGCCGGTAAAGATGTGGGAGACGATTCGCGTCGAATTCACGCCTGTTACCGCCGTGGCGTCGACCATTCTTATCGCCGTGACCCTGGTGCTCTTCATATCGGTGAAATGGGCGTCGAGCGCGGCACGAACGCGACGGGTGGCCCATGTCGACTGAGGCACGCTCGCTGAGCTTTGAAGGCATCGCCAAATCGTTTGGTGGCATTGAGGCCATTCGGCCGCTGTCGCTCGACGTCAAGGCGGGTGAATTTCTTACGTTGCTGGGGCCCAGCGGTTCGGGCAAGACGACGCTTCTCAACATCGCCGCAGGCTTTGTCATTCCGGATGCCGGACGCCTGCGTATCGGCGCTGACGATGTCACGGCTTTGTCACCGCGCAAGCGCGACATCGGGATGGTGTTTCAGAACTACGCGCTCTTTCCGCACATGACCGTGTTTGAAAATGTTGCATACGGCTTGCGCGTGCGCGGGCAGCCGCGGCATGAGATCGAGCGACGGGTAAAGGACGCGCTCGGAATGGCGCGCCTCGACGGCCACGAGGATCGCGCCATCGGGCAGCTTTCGGGCGGACAACAGCAGCGTGTTGCGCTTGCCCGCGCGCTCGTCATCGAGCCGGCGGTATTGCTGATGGACGAGCCGCTTGGTGCGCTTGATCGGCAATTGCGAAAGCACGTTCAACTCGAAATTCGCCGGCTTCACCGCGAGTTGCGGCGAACGACGCTTAACGTGACCCACGATCAGGAGGAAGCGCTCGTCATGAGCGACCGGATCGCCGTGATGCGGGACGGCAATATCGAGCAGGTCGGAACGCCCGCGGAGCTGTATCGGCAGCCTGCCAATGTTTTTGTGGCCTCGTTCCTTGGTGAATCGAACATCCTCACCGGTCGCGTTACTCAGCTCGCCAATGGCAGCGCGCGCGTCGCATTGAGCGAACATCAGATCGAGGTTGTCGGCGAAGGCGCCATGGGGCTCTCGGTTGGGATGGACGCCGGTGTGCTGATCCGACCGGAAGCCCTCGCGCTGTCGGAGGCGGGCGCCGGGTTGCCGGCGCGCGTCGTCGAACTCGTCTACCTCGGCGACATCGTCGCGATCCGGCTGAAACTGCCGCACGGAAGCGAGCTCTGGTGCCGCCGATTCTCCAGCGCGGACATGCCAGAGGAGGGACGCGACGTGCGTCTTTCCTGGCGCGACCAGGATGTCCGCATCATTCCAATGCTGAGTTCACCAAGGGAGGCTGACTAATGTTGACTCGACGTCGAATACTGCAACTGCTCGGCGCGTCCAGCGCCGCTGGGATACTTGGATCGCCACGCGGCTTCGCGCAGGGCCGTCCCTTCACCTTCTGCTCGTTCGGCGGCGCATTGTCCGCCACCGAGAAGGCCGCGTTCATGGACCCGGCCGGCGCCAAGTTCGGCGCCCAGATCGCCAACGTGTCGCCGACCAACTACGCCAAGATCAAGGCCATGGTCGAAGCCAAGGCGGTCGAATGGGATCTGGTCGATGTCGGCGGCCAGTTTATCTACCAGGGCAGCGAGCAGGGCCTGCTCGAGAAGATGGACTTCTCGATCATCGACACCAAGCACATGAACAAGGCGTGGATAACCGACTACGGCGTGTTCACGAGCACCGGCGCAACGGTCATCGCCTACAACACCGACAAATTCCCCGAGGGCAAGGCGCCGACCTCGTGGAAGGACTTCTGGAACGTCAAGGACTTCCCGGGCCCGCGCTCGCTCTACAGCCGGTTCTACTACAACTATGAAGCCGCGCTGATGGCCGCAGGCGTCGCCCGCGACCAGATCTATCCGGCGACCGACGAGAAGGTGAAGCTCGCCTTCGACAAGTTGCGCGAGATCAAGCCGCACGTGAAAGTGTGGTGGACGGCAGGCGCGCAGCCGGTGCAGTTGCTGTCGACCGGCGAAGTGACGATGGCTTCGGCTTGGAGCGGCCGCGTGCTCGACGTCATTAAGGACAAGGCACCGGTGACTCTTACTTACAAGGACGCGATTGCGTGGGGCAATGCCTTCATCGTGCCCAAGGGAACGCCCTACCGCGAGCTCGCGATGAAGGTGATCAACTATGCGATCACCGAAGCCGCTCAGGAAGCCCTCCTGCCGCTCGGCACCTATGGTCCGGTCCTTGCATCGGCTGCCGAGAAGGCGACGCCGGAACAGGCCAAGCTCTATGTGTCGCATCCGTCCAACTTCAAAGACAGCTGCATCTTCAGTGACGAGCAGGTGGCGAAATACGTAACGAAATACGAAGACGAGTGGAAGAAATTCCAGCTGGCCTGACCGTAAGACGGCGCCGGGCATCATGCCCGGCGTCTCCCTCCTCCCGGGTTTTCCCATGTCCTACCAAACAATCGAAGTCAGAACCGACAGCGGCATCGCCTGGCTCACGTTCAACCGGCCGCCAGTACTCAACGCCTTCAATCCCGAGCTGATCACCGAGACCGGCCAAGCGATGGCCGCGCTTTCGGAGGATCCGTCGGTGCACGCGATTATCGTGCATGGTGCGGGCCGCGCCTTCTCAGCAGGCTTCGATATCAAGGCGTCGGCGAATGTCGGCGAGCGTACGGTCGCGCAATGGCGCGAGGTCCTGGAAGAGGACTTCGATTTCATCATGCAGTTCTGGGATTGCCCGAAGCCGACCATCGCCGCAGTGCACGGTTACTGCGTCGGCGGCGCATTCGAACTGATGCTCGCCTGCGACGTCACCATCGCCAGCGAGACCGCGCTGTTCGGCGAGCCGGAGGTGCGCTTCGGCTCGGGTATCGTGGCGATGCTGCTGCCATGGATTAGTGGACCCAAGGCGGCGAAAGAGATGCTGCTGAGCGGGCAAGACCGGATGACTGCGACCCGCGCGCGCGAACTCGGCATCGTCAATCATGTTGTCGGCGAGGGCGAGGTGCTCAGCCGAGCCGAAGCGATGGCCCGCGATTTCATTGCGGCGGCGCCCGCATCGGTGCGCATGACCAAGCAGGCAATCAACCGCAGTTACGAGATCATGGGCATGCGCCAGGCGCTACTGCAGGCGCTCGAGATCGACGTCGGCATCGAGGCGGCCGGCGGGCCGGAGAGAGCGGAGTTCAATCGCTTGCGGCGCGAACAGGGATTGCGGGCGGCGCTGGCGTGGCGCGACGCCAGATTTCGCAAGGCGTGAACGGAGGCGGATGTGGCTCAGAATTATGACGCCCTCATCATCGGCGGCGGGCACAACGGCTTGGTCTGCGGGGCCTATCTCGCGAAGGCGGGTGTCAAGACTCTGGTGCTCGAGCGGCGTCATGTGCTGGGCGGCGCAGCGGTTACCGAAGAGGTCTTTCCCGGATTCCGCATGTCGGTGGCGTCCTACGTGATGAGCCTGCTGTCGCCGCGCGTGATCAACGATCTGGACCTGCGTCGCTTTGGCTTGACGGTGCTGCCCGCGAACGACCTGTTCTCCCCGCTCGAAAACGGCGACTACGTCATCCTGCACGACGACGTGGCCAAGACACAGCGGGAATTCGCGCGGTTTTCGCGCAAGGATGCGGAAGCGTACCCGCTGTTCAACCAGCATCTGCAGGAGGCCATGCAGGTCATCCGCGCGTTGCTCTACGAGACGCCGGTCGACATCGCCAAACGCGACTGGCGTAGCATAAAAAAACTGCTCGGGCTGTTGTGGCGCAACCGACGCTATGGCGATCACACCTACCGAATCGTCGACCTCATGACTCAGAGCGTCTATGACTATCTGGGCCGCTGGTTCGAAAGTGACACCATCAAGGCGTTGTTCGGCTACTACGCATCCATCGGCACCTTTGCCGGGCCGAAGTCGCCCTCGACGGCTTACGTTCTGTTGCATCACGTGATGGGCGAACATGCCGGCGCTGGCGGCTGGGGCTTCATCCGTGGCGGCATGGGCGCGAT
>JAQSCR010000454.1:12715-13041 GCA_029945495.1 Pseudolabrys sp.
GACTCCCTCCTGGCCTCCGGCGCGCGCTACGGCTTGAGCGCGGGCACCGACGCAGCGGTCGCATCGGTGCTCGTGCGCGACGACGCCGCTCGCGGCGTCGTGTTGACCTCGGGCGAGGAAATCTCGGCGAAGGTCGTCATCTCGAATCTCAACGCTAAATTTCTGTTTCAGAAGCTCGTCAGCCGCGACCAGCTTCCGACCTACTTCATGGCCGAGATCGACAGTTACCGGACCTTCTCGACTGCTTTCAAGATCATCGCAGCCTGCGATGATCCGCCGCGGTATCGGGCGTTCGATGCCAACAAGGCCGGCTTCGCCTATCCGAC
>JAQSCR010000455.1 GCA_029945495.1 Pseudolabrys sp.
GGCGGCCATCGGCGCGCTGATGCTCGCCGGCGTGGTGCTGTCGCTGGCCGCGTCGCCGCCGGTCGCCGGCCGCCTCGGCCTCGAGCCGTTCTACTTCGTCAACCGCCACATCTTCTTCCTGTTCCCGACCATCGCCATCATGCTGGCGGTGTCGTTTCTGACGCCGCAGCAGATCCGCCGGCTGTCGCTGATCGTCTTCATCGTCAGCCTGGCGATGGTCGCGGTGACGCCGATGTTCGGCCAGGAGATCAAGGGCGCCAGGCGCTGGCTGGTGCTGTTCGGCGTCAACATCCAGCCGTCGGAGTTCCTGAAACCCGCTTTCGTCATCCTGATCGCCTGGCTGTTCGGCGAATCGGCCAAGCGTCCGGAAATGCCGGCCAATGCGATGGCGCTGGCGCTGCTGTTGACCGTGGTCGCGCTGTTGGTGGTGCAGCCGGATTTTGGCCAGACCATGCTGATCGTGCTGGTGTGGAGCGCGCTGTTCTTCATGGCCGGCATGCGCGTGATCTGGATGTTCGGGCTCGCCGGCATCGCCGGCCTCGGCCTGCTGGTCGCCTATTCGACGGTGCCGCACGTGGCGAGCCGCATTCAGCGCTTTCTCAATCCGGCGTCGGGCGACACCTTCAATATCGATATCGCCACCGAGAGCTTCATGCGCGGCGGCTGGTTCGGCCGCGGTCCGGGCGAGGGCACCGTCAAGCGGCTGCTGCCGGAGAGCCATACCGATTTCGTGTTCTCGGTGGCCGCCGAGGAATTCGGCGTCGCGCTCTGCCTGGCGCTGGTCGCGCTGTTTGCCTTCATCGTCATTCGCGCGCTCATTCGCGCCATGCGCAACAACGATCCGTTCACGCGCTTCGCCGCCGCCGGCCTCACCATGCTGTTTGCTACCCAGTCGGCGATCAACATGGCGGTCAATCTGCATTTGATACCGGCCAAGGGCATGACGCTGCCGTTCATCTCCTATGGCGGCTCGTCGATGCTGTCGCTGGCTTATGCGATGGGCATGCTGCTGGCGCTGACGCGCGAGCGCCCGCGCGGCGCCGTGCTGACCGCGCCGGGCCTGGCGCCTTCCGGGAGCGCGGCTTGAGCCCTTTCTGTCATTCCGGGACGGCGCAAAGCGCCGGACCCGGAATCCAGCTACAAGCACCGTTCGTGGTGCTGGATTCCGGGTTCGCATGCTACGCACGCGCCCCGGAATGACGATAAGGGGCTGGGATGCCGGCTGACGACAATAGAATGAATCCGCTCGTCCTCCTCGCCGCCGGCGGCACTGGCGGCCATCTGTTTCCGGCGGAGGCGCTGGCGGTCGTGCTCGGCAAGCGCGGCGTCACCGTCGATCTCGCCACCGATGTCCGCGCCGCGCATTTCGAATTCCCGGCGCGCGACGTGCATCTCATTCCAAGCGCGACCGTGCGCGGCCGCGATCCGCTATCGCTGGCGCGCACCGCGTGGCTCTTGGCGCGCGGCACCGCCAAGGCCTGGGCAACGATCGGCAAAATTCGCCCGGCCGTCGTCGTCGGCTTCGGCGGTTATCCGACCGTGCCGCCTCTGTGGGCGGCGAGCCTGCGCGGCGTGCCGACCATTTTGCACGAACAGAACGGGGTCATGGGCCGCGCCAACCGCTTGCTGGCGTCGCGCGTCACGGCGATTGCCACCGGCTTTCGCGTGCTCAGCCATATCGATGCGCGCGTGCAATCGAAGATCACCTTCACCGGCAATCCGGTGCGGCCGCTGGTGATCGAAGCCGCCGGCATTCCCTATGCCGCGCCGGAAGCAGACGGCACCATCCGCCTGCTGGTGTTCGGCGGCAGCCAGGGTGCCCGCGTCATGTCGGATATCGTGCCGGCGGCGATCGGGCTGCTCAGCGCCGACATCCGCGCCCGTCTGCATATCGTCCAGCAGGCGCGCCCCGAGGATATCGACGCGGTTGCGGCGCAATACGCTAAACTGGGCGTTGCCATCAGTTGCGCGGCGTTCTTTGCAGATTTGCCGGTGCGCATGGCGGCGGCGCATCTGGTGGTGTCGCGCTCGGGCGCCTCGACGGTGGCGGAATTGTCGGCCATCGGCCGTCCCGCCATCCTGGTGCCGTTGCCGCATGCGCTCGATCAGGATCAGTTCGCCAATGCCGGTGTTTTGCAGGATGCCGGCGGCGCGATCCGCATCGTGCAGCGCGACTTCACGCCCGAGCGGCTGGCCGCCGAAATCGCCGGTTTGGCCGGCGATCCGGCGCGGCTGGCGTCGATGGCCAAAGCCGCCAAAGCCGCCGGCACGGTCGATGCCGCCGAGCGGCTGGCGGATTTGGTCATGAAGGTGGCGGAGGTCCCGGGAGGGCTGTAAGCAGTCAGTTGACGTATGTAAGCGTACAGCTTACATTGCCCCGTGATCGGAACATTCCGAAACAAGGCGCTGGCCGAACTGTGGGCAACGGGCCGCACAGCCAGGATCGCCGCAACAATGCAGCGGCGAATCCTGGTCCGCCTCGAGCGTCTGAATGTCGTGAGCGCGCCGGCGCAGATGAACCTCCCCGGGTTTGATTTTCATGCCCTGAGGGGGTTTGTTCCGACCCGCTACTCGGTCCACGTCAACGGGCCGTGGTGCATTACCTTCGAGTTCGATGCCGGAGACGCACTCCGTGTCGATTTCGAGCAATATCACTGAGGAGACGAATCATGGCCGAGTATCGCGCCAAACGGGACCCGAACCGCTGTCCGACCCATCCCGGTGAATTGCTGGCCGACATCATTCCGGCGACCGGCAAGAGCAAGACCGAAATCGCCACGCTGCTGGGCATTTCCCGCCAGCACCTTTACGACATCCTGGCGGAGCGCAAGCCGGTGTCGCCTTCGGTCGCGGTTCGGCTCGGCAAGCTGTTCGGCGATGGGCCCGGGGTCTGGGTGCGAATGCAGGGCGCCTACGATACCTGGCGGGCCGAGCGCGCGCTTGCAGGCGAAATCAAGAAAATACCTCGGCTGAAGGCGGCCGCGGCGTGATTGGAAAATTGCGATTTGCCATCAAAACGGCGGGGATTTGACTTTGCTTTCACCTCTCCCATAGGGAGAGGGTGGACCGCGAAGCGGGCCGGAACGCTGTGATGAACTCAATATCTAGTGACCAAGGGCGACTTCATGAAATTGCCACGCGACATCGGCCCGGTGCATTTCGTCGGCATCGGCGGCATCGGCATGAGCGGCATTGCCGAGGTGCTCAAGACGCTCGGCTATACCGTCACCGGTTCCGACGTCGCCGACAGCGGCAACGTCAAGCGCCTGCGCGATGACGGCATCAAGGTCACCATCGGCCATAAGGCCGACAACATCGACGGCGCCGACGTGGTCGTGGTCTCCTCCGCGATCAAGCCGGACAATCCGGAGCTGGTCGAGGCGCGCGCCCGCCGCCTGCCGGTGGTGCGGCGCGCCGAGATGCTGGCCGAGCTGATGCGGCTGAAGAGCTGCGTGGCCATCGCCGGCACGCACGGCAAGACCACCACCACCTCGATGGTGGCGACCTTGCTCGATGCCGGCGGCATCGACCCGACCGTCATCAATGGCGGCATCATCAACGCTTACGGCACCAATGCGCGATTGGGCGCCGGCGACTGGATGGTGGTGGAGGCCGACGAATCCGACGGCACCTTCCTCAAGCTGCCGGCCGACGTCGCCATCGTCACCAATGTCGATGCCGAGCATCTCGACCACTTCGGCACCTTCGCCGCCGTGCAGGAAGCCTTCATTCATTTCGTCGAGAACGTGCCGTTCTACGGCTTCGCGGTGATGTGCACCGATCATCCGATCGTGCAGCGCCTGGTCGGCCGCATCGCCGACCGCCGCATCGTCACCTATGGCGAAAATCCGCAGGCCGATGTGCGCCTCGTCGATCTCAAGAACGACGACGGCACGCAGCGCTTCGGCGTGCTGTTCCGCGACAGCGCCGGCAAGGAAGTCCACGCCATCCACGATCTCAGCCTGCCGATGCCGGGCCGTCACAACGCGCTTAACGCGACCTCGGCGATCGCGGTGGCGCATGCGCTCGGCGTTGCCGACGACAAGATCCGCAGCGCGTTGGCTAAATTCGGCGGCGTCAAGCGGCGCTTCACCAAGGTGGGCGAATGGAACGGCGCCACCATCATCGACGACTATGGCCACCATCCGGTCGAGATCGCCGCGGTGCTGAAAGCCGCGCGTGAATCGACCAAGGGCCAGGTGATCGCCGTGGTGCAGCCGCATCGCTATACGCGGTTGAAGTCTTTGTTCGAGCCGTTCTCGACTTGCTTCAACGACGCCGACGCCGTGGTCGTCGCCAATGTCTATGCGGCCGGCGAAACGCCGATCGAAGGTGCCGACCGCGACCATCTGGTGCAGGCGTTACGCGCGCGCGGCCATCGTCAGGTGACGGCGCTCGACGGCCCGGACAAGCTCGCGGGCATTATCAAAGGTCTGGCGAAACCCGGCGACTATGTCGTCTGCTTAGGGGCCGGCTCGATCACGCAATGGGCCAATGCGCTGCCGGCCGAGTTGAAGGCGCTCGACGGGACCAAGTAATGGCAGCGTTTCCCGACATCGTCCCCGATCTCAAAGCCCGCATGCCGGACTTGCGCGGACGGCTGCTGGCGAACCAGCCGCTTGGCGCATTCACCTGGTTTCGCGTCGGCGGACCGGCGCAAGTGCTGTTCACGCCCGAGGACACCGACGATCTGGCGTATTTTCTGCGCCATTTGCCGGCCGAGTTGCCGCTCACCGTGATCGGCGTCGGCTCCAACCTGATCGTGCGCGATGGCGGCCTGCCGGGCGTGGTGATCCGGCTGGCGCGCGGCTTCAATGATATTGTCTGCACCGGCGACACGCTGCGCGCCGGCGCGGCGGCGCTCGACAAGCGCGTCGCCGAAGCCGCCGCGAGCGCCGGCATCGGCGGCCTGGAATTCTATTTCGGCATTCCCGGCACGATCGGCGGCGCGCTGCGCATGAACGCCGGCGCCAATGGCGGCGAGACCAAGGACGTGCTGCTCGAAGCAACCGGCGTCACGCGCGCTGGCGAGATCGTCACCTTGAGCAATACGCAAATGAAATTCGCCTACCGCGAAAGCGGCGCCGATCCCGCGATCATCTTTACCTCCGGGCTGTTTCGCGGCCGGCTGACCGATGCGGAACCAATTCGCCAGCGTATGGCCGAGGTGCAGAGCCACCGCGAGACGGCGCAGCCGATCCGCGAGAAGACTGGCGGCTCGACCTTCAAGAATCCGCCCGGCCACAGCGCCTGGAAGCTGATCGACGCGGCGGGCTTGCGCGGCCACAAGGTCGGCGATGCGCAGGTCTCGGAGATGCATTGCAACTTTCTCATCAATGCCGGCACGGCCACCGCCGCCGATATCGAAACCTTGGGCGAAACCGTGCGCGCGCGCGTCAAGACGCATTCCGGCATCGAGCTCGAATGGGAAATCAAGCGGATCGGACTTAACCAATGACGACGTCCGCCGCACATTCGTCCGATGCCATTCTGATCGTCGGCGGCGGATTGGGCGGGCTGACCGCCGCGCTGGCGCTCGGCCGCCAAGGCCGCCGCGTGCGCGTCCTCGAGCAGACGCCGGAACTGGGCGCCATCGGCTACGGCATTCAGCTCGGCCCCAACGTGTTTCCGATGTTCGCGCGGCTCGGCCTCACCGACGCGCTGCTGGCACAATCGATATTGCCGCGCGCCTGCGTGATGTTCGACGCGCTCACCGGCGCGGAGGTGACGCGCATTCCCAACGATCCGAGTTTGCGCGCGCGCTTCGGCGCGCCTTATGTCGTTATCCATCGCGTCGATCTGCACAGAATCCTGCTCGATGCCTGTAGCGCCACCGGCACGATCACGCTGGAGCCGTCGACTTCGGTTGCCGGCTACAGCCAAACCGATGACGGCGTCACATTGACCACCGACGACGGCCGCAGCATCGACGGCGTCGCGCTGATCGGCGCCGACGGCCTGCGCTCGATCGTGCGCGCCCGCATCGTCGATGACGGCGAACCGAAACCGATCGGCTATGTCGCGCATCGCACCATCGTGCCGATCGGTGAGGTGCCGGAAGGTGTCGCGCGCGACGTCTCGGCGCTCTGGGTCGGGCCGGGCTTCCACATGGTGCATTATCCGCTGCGCGACAACACGCTGTTCAACATCGTCGCGGTGTTCCGCACCGACACGTTCGGCGACAAGGGCGACAGCGCTTTCAACGCGGCCGAGGTCGAACGCACCTACGCGACCGCGCATCCGGTAATGAAGTCGCTCTTGGAGAAAATGGACCTGACGCGGCGCTGGGTGATCGCCGATCGCGATCCGGTGCGGCATTGGAGCGACGGCCGCGTCACCATGCTCGGCGACGCCGCGCATCCGGCGCTGCAGACATTTGCTCAGGGAGCATGCATGGCGATCGAGGATGGCGTGACGCTCGCGGCCATGGTCGAGGCGGCGGCCGGCGATTTCGCCGCCGCGTTCAAGCGCTACGAGCAGGCGCGGGCGGTGCGCACCGGCCGCGTCGTCTTGGAAGGCCGCAGGCTGTGGCAAGGCTATCATGCCGAAGGCATCGACCGCGATGTCTGGCTGCAGGCCTTCTCGGAACGCCGCGAAGAAGACACCTTGGCCTGCTTGTCATGGCTCTATGACGGCATCAAGCTGCCGGTCCAAGATAAAGTAAGTGATAAGGTGCGCCCATGAAACACGTCGCAGTACTGATGGGCGGCTGGTCGGCCGAGCGCGAAGTCTCGCTGAATTCCGGCAAGGCCTGCGCCGATGCCGCCGAGCGTGCCGGCTACCGCGTCACCCGCGTCGACGTCACCCGCGACATCGCCCGCGTGCTCGGCGATCTCAAGCCGGACGTCGTGCTCAATGTGCTGCACGGGCCGCCCGGCGAAGACGGCGCCCTGCAGGGCCTTCTGGAAATCATTGGCATTCCCTACAGCCATTCCGGCGTCATGGCGTCTGCGGTGGCGATGCAGAAGGACATTGCCAAGACCGTGCTGCGGGCCGCCGGCGTGCCGGTGCCGGGCGGCATGGTGGCGAACCGCCTCGACGCGGCCCGCGCCCACATGCTGCCGCCGCCTTATGTCATCAAGCCGTTGTCCGAAGGCTCCAGCGTCGGCGTCTTCATCGTGCGCGCCGATCACGCTTATCCGCCGCAGGAATTGTCGCGGCCGGACTGGAAATACGGCGAGCAGGTCCTGGTCGAGCCCTTCATCCCCGGCAAGGAACTGACCTGCGCGGTGATCGCCGACAAGCCCACCGATGTCATCGAGATCATCGCCCATACCGCGTTCTACGACTACGAAGCCAAATACGCGCCGGGCGGTTCGACCCACGTTCTGCCGGCGCCGGTCCCAGCCGATGTCTATGCCGAATGCCAGCGCCTCGCCGTCAAGGCGCATCACGCGCTCGGCTGCCGTGGCGTCACCCGCGCCGATTTCCGCTACGACGACAGCAAGCCGGGCGTCACCGGCATCTCCTGCCTCGAGGTCAACACCCAGCCGGGCATGACCGCGACCTCGCTGGTGCCGGAACTCGCCGCCTATGCCGGCATGTCGTTTCCGGACCTGGCGCGCTGGATGATCGAGGACGCCTCGCTGGGGAGGTGAACCCGTCACCCTGAGGTGCGAGCCGTCACAAGCGCGTTTACGCACGTCTTCGACGCGCTATGGCGGCGAGCCTCGAAGGGCGACGGCCCGCGAGCATATTGCCTGTCATCCTTCGAGACGCATCGCTTTCGCGATGCTCCTCAGGATGAGGGGCGGGGCTGCCGTAGCCCGGGTGGAGCGAAGCAAACCCGGGCGTGATAATGATGACCGCGACCGAAACGAGGCGCTGCTCGCGAGAAGCCATGATGAAAAAGCCGGAATGGTATGACGTCCTGGAGCCGCGTGAGGCGGTTATCGCAGCCATAGTCGGCCTCGCAGCTGTGTGGGCGCTGACCTATTACGCCTCCCAAGCCGGCTACGTATTTTGGGGCCATAGCCCTCCGCAATGGAAAAACGTTGGAACGGCCATGGTCGTGCTCGGTTTTGCCGTTCCGTACTGCTTGGTGAAATGGTGGGTGAAGCGGCGCTGAGCTTTATCGAACACCGGGCGGACAAGTCGCTTCATGCGGGCTACCGGCTGAGCCCGGACCAACCACGCCCCCAACCGTGCCCCGCCGGCCACATCCCCGTTAAGTTACCGAACTGCCAACCCATTCCGTAAAACTTTACCAATCGTTTACCAAATAGCCCGAAGACTAGGCATTGGCGGCTTTTCGCGTGGCGCTCGCGTCGGGAAACGCGCGCGTTATGTGTTCCGCTCAGTCGACGGCCTTTTGGGGGATCGAACATCCGCCGGAGGTGAATTTCACCAAGGCACGGTGTGAAAACTCGCTCGTGCCGGATCTTGCTGCCCATTGTGGGCCAACGTTTGAAGAACCGGTTGCGATGGATCGCCGAGGATACCTCGCCCAATCGTCAGGTCAGTCGGTCCGGCCCGCGTCCGTGGCGATGCGTTCGCACTCGCTCGCCCGCCATGGCTGGACGCGAACAATGCGCCGCTGGTTCACCACGCTCATTGAACTCGACATTCCGCGTGGGCTTGGCTCCTCGTCGGTCGCGCTGCTGCTGCTCTCGAGCGTCTGCTACGGCGTCGTCAAAGGCGGCCACGGGCCGGACATCGTCGCCAATCTGCAAAATCTCTGCGACGACGCGGCCAATGCCGCCGGCTTCGGCATTGCCGAGGTCGCGCTCGTCGGCGAGCAGGAATTAGGCCGCGACGACATCTTGAAAGCCGCCGGCATCACCGAGCACACCTCGCTGTTGTTTCTCGACGCCGCGCAAACGCGCGACCGGCTGTTGACCAATCCGTGGATCGCCGACGCGACCGTGCTCAAGCTATATCCCGGTCGGCTGCGCATCGAGATCAAGGAGCGCAAGGCTTTCGCGCTCTGGCAAAAGGAAGCCCGCGTCTCGTTGATCGCCACCGACGGCACCGTGCTGGCGGCAAGCGTGGCGCCGCGCTTCGCCGGACTGCCGCAAGTGGTGGGCACCGGCGCCGAACGGTTGTCGGCCGATTTTCTGGCGCTGCTCGCGCGCTATCCGGGCATCGCCGGCCAAGTGGATGCCTCGGTGCTGGTCGCCGAACGGCGCTGGAACCTGCATTTGAAGAACGGCCTCGAGGTGCTGCTGCCGGAAGCCGAGCCGGAGCGGGCGCTGCAGACTTTGGCCAATCTCGACCGCGACAAGAAGCTGCTGTCGCGCGACATCGTCGTCGTCGATCTGCGCCTGACCGACCGCGTCACCGTGCGTCAGTCCGATGCGGCCTTTGCCGTGCGCGACGACGCGCTCAAGGCCGCCGACAAGGCGGCCAAGAAGAACAAACAGAAAAAAGGCACCGAAGCATGACCGTGCTGCGCTTCGGCCTGACCCCCAAGATGAAGCCGGTGTCGCCGCGCCGCTCGGCGATCGTCGCCGGCCTCGATATCGGCACCAGCAAGATCGTCTGCATGATCGCGCGGCTCGAACCGCAGGCGCCGCAGGACGTGCTGCGCCGCCGCAGCCACGGCGTGCGCATTCTCGGATTTGCCCATACGGCGGCCAGCGGCATGAAGGCCGGCTCGGTCGTCGACCTGGTGGAGGCCGAGGAGGTCGTCCGCCAGGCCATCGACACCGCCGAAAGCATGGCCGGCGTGCAGCTCGAGTCCGTCGTGGTGTCGCTCTCCGGCGGCCGCCTCGGCAGCGAGCGCTTTATCGCCGATATCGAATTGAACGGCGGCGCGGTGGCCGACAGCGACATCGCCCGGGTTCTGGCCGCGGCGAGCCGTCATTCGGTGCGCGACGGCCGTGCCGTGCTGCATTCGCTGCCGATCGGCTATGCGCTCGACGCCGCCTCCGGCATCCGTGAGCCGCGCGGCATGCTCGGCCACCGCTTCGGCGTCGATATGCACATGGTCACCGCCGACGTGCCGACCGTGCGCAACCTGATGCTCACCGTCGAGCGCAGCCATCTCGAGGTCGAGGCCATGGTGGCGTCGCCTTATGTGGCCGGTTTGGCTTGTTTGGCGGACGATGAAGCCGATCTCGGCGCCGCCTGCATCGATCTTGGTTCCGGCACCACCTCGTTCGCGGTCTTTTCCGGCGGGCGCTTCATGCACGCCGACGGCTTCGCGCTCGGTGGCCATCACGTCACCATGGATATCGCCCGCGGTCTCAACACCCGCATCTCCAGCGCTGAGCGAATCAAAGCGATTTATGGCAGTGTTTTGACTGGTGGGTCGGACGAACGAGACATGATTACGGTGCCTTCGGTGGGAGATGACGAGCGCGAGCCGCCGCAGTTCATTTCGCGGGCGACTTTGGTGCGGATCATCAAGCCGCGCGTCGAGGAAATCCTGGAATTGGTCCGCGACCGTCTGGCGACCTCGCCGTTCGCGTCCGAGCCGCGCGCGCGCGTCGTATTAACAGGTGGTGGCAGTCAATTGCCGGGCATCGCCGATCTGGCCACGCGCATCCTGCGCCGGCCGGTCCGCATCGGCCGCCCGCTGGGTCTTGCCGGGTTGCCGGAAGCGGCCAAGGGGCCGGCTTTCGCGGTGGCGGCGGGCCTGCTGGTCTATCCGCAGGCGGCGCATCTGGAACACTTCGAACCGCGGCGAACGCGGCAATTGATGACCGGAACGGGCGGCTACATGGCCCGGGTCGGACAATGGCTACGCGAGAGTTTCTAAAACCCAATTAGCGGCGAACGCGCCGGTGCAATCGAGAGGCAAACATGACCATCACCCTGAAGATTCCCGACATTCGTGAAATGAAGCCGCGCATTACCGTGTTCGGCGTCGGCGGCGCCGGCGGCAATGCGGTCAATAATATGATTTCCGCTGGCCTCCAAGGTGTCGACTTTGTCGTCGCCAACACCGACGCGCAGGCGCTGACGCTGTCGAAAGCCGAGCGCATCGTCCAGATGGGCACGCAGGTGACCGAAGGTCTCGGCGCCGGCTCCCAGCCTGAGGTCGGCCGCGCCGCCGCCGAGGAAGTGATCGACGAATTGCGCGATCATCTCTCCGGCGCGCATATGGTGTTCGTCACCGCCGGCATGGGCGGCGGCACCGGTACGGGCGCCGCGCCCGTGATCGCCCGGATCGCCCGCGAACTCGGCATCCTCACGGTCGGCGTGGTCACCAAGCCATTCCACTTCGAGGGTCAGCGCCGCATGCGCTTTGCCGAAGCCGGCATTACCGAGCTGCAGAAGGTGGTCGACACGCTGTTGATCATCCCGAACCAGAACCTGTTCCGGGTTGCCAACGAGAAGACCACCTTCGCCGACGCCTTCGCGATGGCCGACCAGGTGCTCTATTCGGGCGTTGCCTGCATCACCGACCTGATGGTCAAGGAAGGCCTGATCAATCTCGACTTCGCCGACGTCCGTGCGGTGATGAAGGAGATGGGCAAGGCGATGATGGGCACCGGCGAAGCCACCGGCGAGAAGCGGGCGCTGACCGCTGCCGAAGCGGCCATTGCCAATCCGCTGATCGACGACGCCTCGATGAAGGGCGCGCGCGGCCTGTTGATCTCGATCACCGGCGGCAAGGACCTCACTTTGTACGAAGTCGACGAGGCCGCCACCCGCATCCGCGAGGAAGTCGATCAGGACGCCAACATCATCGTCGGCGCGACCTTCGACGAAACCCTGGAAGGCATCATCCGCGTCTCGGTGGTCGCCACCGGTATCGACAATACCGGCATCATGCAGCAGCCGCAGCCCGCCGAAAGCGCGCTCAAGGAACTGGCCAGCAAGATGCGCAACGATTCCAAGCGCATTGCCGATCGGGTCGAACGGGTGTCGCCGGCGAAGCCGGCGGTCGCCACTGCGCCGGCGATGGATTCGGCTGCCTTCAACGCGGCGCACGCCGCCGTGGCCGCCGCCATTCTGCCGATTGGCGCGATCGAGGACGTCTCGTTCCGGCCGATGCCGGTCAAGCCGTCTCTGTTCGAGCCGCATCCCGGCGAAGCCATGCAAACCGAACAGCCGATGCCGTCGAACTTCATCCCGCCGGCGCCCGAGCCGGTGATGCGCGCCCCGCGCATGCCGCGGATCGACGAATTGCCGATCCCCGCCCAGAACCAGATCGCCGCTTCGCGCGGTGAGCAGGTCGAGAACCACCCGGAAAAGCAGCGCATGTCGCTGATGCAGCGGTTGGCCTCGGTCGGCCTGGGCAAGCGGTCGGACGACAGCGATATGCCGCCGGCGCCACGCGCCGCCCGGCCGATGCCGCAATTCGACCGGCCGCCGCAGCGGCCGACCGCCCGCAATCCGGAAGGCCGTCACGCGGAAGTCCGCCAGCCGGAGGGCCGCCAACCTGAAGCCCGGCTTGCCGACCCGGTCTCGGAATATGCCCGCCGCCCGGCGCCGCAGGGTCTCGACCCGCACGGCCGCCCCGCGCCTGTGCATAATTCGAGCGAGGAAGACCAACTCGACATTCCGGCCTTCCTGCGCCGGCAGGCCAACTGAGGTCTGCCTGAAATACGGACAGCCCCGCTCCGCCGGTGCGAAGTGGGGCTGTCCGATAGGCTGGTTCGATCGCGTTTTGTTGCTAAGATATTGAATTATTTGTATTTTATTTACGTCTTGCGTCCTGCCGGTGCCTTGCCCGAAAATCCGCTGCGCTGATCGCCGGTAACGTAAACTGGAACTTTCCCTTAGCCGACTGCGGTAAATTGCGGCGAAAACGAGTAACAGTCGGTAAGAAACCGTGTCTTGGAGGTAGCCGGGGGCTTGGCCTAAGTTGCGGTGCGAAAGTGACTTTCGGTCCTGGACGTGCCGTTTTTGTTCGAACCGGCAGTGAAGATTTGAAGGCCAAAATCCGGCTTTCCAGGGGATACGAAAAGATCGTGCGCAAGTCCTGGTCTTTTCGGAAATGGGGTCGATGAAGGGCGCTAAGCAGACCACGTTGCGCGATGAAGTCGCCGTTTCCGGCGTCGGCGTGCATTCCGGCCGCCCGGTGACGCTCACCTTGAATCCCGCCGATGACGACGCCGGTATCGTTTTC
>JAQSCR010000456.1 GCA_029945495.1 Pseudolabrys sp.
CGGCGGTACATGCTCGGTGATGAAACGATGGGTGGCGAAGAAATCGCCGAGCAGCACCGTGAGATCGCAGCTCAGCGCGTTGGCAGCATCGACCACCTGACGGATACGCTCCAGGCCCATATTGGGCCCGCCGGCATGCAGGTCGGCGACCACGGCGATCGTCAAAGGCTGGCCGGCCGGCCAGCCCGGCGGCGTCAGCCGGTAGTCGGTGACCGACAGGCCGTTGGCGGCCTCCATGGCGGCATAGACGGTGGTGGCCGGCAGCATGACGCCGGCGAGCCCCGTCAGGCCGAGCCCGGTCTTGATCAGGCCACGGCGGGTGATCCCGGTGAGCGCGGGCCGGGACGGGGAAAACTCGCTGGGCGCTTCGGCTGTCATCGCCTCACTGCTAGCGCGAAAGCGTGAATGGAAAGTGGAAGAGATCGCGGGTTTTTCGCTTGGCGTGGCGGCGCAGCGCCGGCCGCGGCTTCGGCAGCGGCACGACGCCTTGAATCGGGCTGACCATGGTCATCGCGACCTTTTCTTCGTCGTCCTCCGGTTCGGCCGGTGCTGCGGCAACTTCGGCTGGTTTTTCCGGCGCGGCCTCGGGCGGCTTTTCGGGAGTCTTTTCAGGCACCTTGGGCGGCGGCGGCGGTTCGCGCACGTCCCACTGGCAGATGCGATAGCCATTGGAACGGTCGGCGAGATCCAAATGAATATGCTCTTCGTGGTAGCCGTCCGAACCCGGCCCGAGCACGGTCATGAAGCGGGCGCAGGCGGTTCTGCGCGCGGCTTCGCGCAGCGGTCTGTCCGCCTTGATATCGGTCAAGTGGACGTAACGGCCGCCCTCGAAGGTGAAGCCGCGCAGGTCGATCGCATTGGCCTTGCCGTGCTCGGACACCTTGCCGGACATCTTGCGATTGCGGCCGCGGCAGTCGAAGTCGTCATAGGTCTCGAGACGTTGCAGCACGCCGCCGGCGGCGGCCGCAATCGGCGTCGCATCGTCGCGCAGCCACAGCGCCAGCTGCTCGGCCATCGGGCATTGCAGATAAGGCTGCGGCTTGATCTCAACTTTCTTGCCGCTGGGCAAAAGCACCGCGTCGAGCCGCACGATATCGCCGCCGCCGCAGGCGCCCGGCCCGATCAGCCGCGGCATGGCGGTGACCACGGCGAATGTCGAAAGCCGCGTGCGGCAGGCCGACGGCGCGCTGGTGACATCGGCGGTCTTGAAATCCTCGCCGGCGGCTTCGCGGAAGGTCTGCGGCTCGCGCCACAGCGTGGCGATCCAGGACGGCAAGAGGCCCATCTTCGGGCGCGGCCGCGGCAGAGGAACCGGCGTCGGGATACCGCCTGCTCCGGCCGAGCCGGTATTCGGCGCCGGCTGGCCAACGGCGATGCCGCAGCCGAGCAAGGCCAGGACGACAATCGCCATGAGTGTCCGCATGCGCGGTGTGTCCGGGAAAATTGCGGCATTTGTGCGGGACAGCATGGCTTTACCTTGCACGGATTCGCGCGGCCGCTAACCTACCTTCCGGGCGCCGAGGGGCCGCCCCGAAAAGACCAAGAAACGTCCGGCGCAGGGCCTCGGCCATGCGCCCACGATTACGAGAGGGAAACGCCATGCTCGGCCTGATGTCGGACTTTCCGCTGCTGCTGCATCGTATTATCGACCACGCCGCCAAATTCCACGGCGAGCGCAAGGTCATTACCCGGTCGGTCGAGGGGCCGATCGTGGAGACCAACTATGCGCAGATTCGCGCCCGCTCCTTGAGGGTAGCGCAGCGGCTGGAGAAGGACGGCATCAAATTGGGCGACCGGGTGGCGACGCTCGCCTGGAATACCTGGCGACATCTGGAAAGCTGGTACGGCATCCTCGGCATCGGCGCGATCTACCACACCGTCAACCCGCGGCTGTTCGCCGACCAGATCATCTGGATCGTCAATCACGCCGAAGACCGCATGATGTTCGTCGATCTGACCTTCGTGCCGCTGTTGGAAAAGATCGCCGACAAACTGCCGACCATCGAAAAATACATCGTGTTCACCGACGGCGCGCACATGCCGCAGACCACGCTGAAGAACGCGGTCGCCTATGAGGACTGGATTGCCGAAGTCGACGGCGATTTCAAATGGCATTCGTTCGACGAGAACACCGCCGCCGGCATGTGCTATACCTCCGGCACCACCGGCCATCCCAAGGGCGTGCTGTACTCGCACCGCTCGAATGTCATCCACGCCTTCATGGCGGCGCTGCCGGATTCCAAGAACCTCGCCTCCGCCGATGTCTGCATGCCGGTGGTGCCGCTGTTCCACGCCAATGGCTGGGCGCTCGCCTTCACCACGCCGATGGTCGGCGCGACGCTCGTGCTGCCCGGCGCCAAGATGGACGGCGCCTCGATCTACGAATTGCTCGACACCTACAAAGTCAGCTTCACCGCCGCGGTGCCGACGATCTGGCTGATGCTGCTGCAGGACCTGGAAAAGACCGGGGCCAAGCTGCCGCACCTCAAGCGCGTCGTCATCGGCGGCTCGGCCTGCCCGCGCGCGATGACCAAAACGTTCCAGGAAAATTACGGCGTCGAGGTGGTGCATGCCTGGGGCATGACCGAGATGAGCCCGCTCGGCTCGCTCTGCACAATGAAGCCGGAATACGCCAAGCTGACCGGCGAGGCGCGGCTCGACATCCAGATGAAGCAGGGCCACCCGCCGTTCGGCGTCGACATGAAGATCACCGACGACGAAGGCCGCGACCTGCCGTGGGACGGTAAGACCTTCGGCCGCCTGAAAGTGCGCGGGCCGGCGGTGGCGAAAGGCTATTACCGGGTCGAGCGCGATCCGGTGTTCGAGGAGGACGGCTGGTTCGACACCGGCGACGTCGGCACCATCGATCAATACGGCTACCTGCAGATCACTGACCGCGCCAAGGACGTCATCAAGTCCGGCGGCGAATGGATTTCGACAATTGACCTAGAGAACCTCGCGGTCGGCCATCCGAAAGTGGCGGAAGCCGCGGCCATCGGCGTCGCGCATCCGAAATGGGACGAGCGGCCGCTGCTGGTGATCGTCTTGAAGAAAGGCGAGACCGCGACCAAGGACGACATCCTCGGCTTCATGAAGGGCAAGATCGCCAACTGGTGGATGCCGGACGACGTGGTGTTCGTCGACGAAATCCCGCACACCGCGACGGGGAAGATTCAGAAGATGACGTTGCGCAAGCAGTTCGAGGCGTATCGGTTGCCGACGGGAGAAGCGGCGGAGTAAATGCAACTAATCTTAGATCACATTGCAACTGTCGTCCGACCTGCACTTGTTAACTACCGCGACGCCGAACGAGCGCTTACGAATGCCTTGAAGGAAAACGACAGCGACGCGATTGGCCACGCCCGCCAAAGCGCAATGCTCGCCGCTCGTCAGGCAGTGGATGTATTGCATCACCTGGCCGACTTTGTTCTCAAGGAGCCGTCGCCACAGCTTGCATTTTCGGACATCGACAGCACGAGAAGCGCGGTCGCTGCCAAATGCGTCTATCTTCGAACAGGTCGTCGTGTCCTAGATATCGAACTGTTGCGTGACATTGCTGATGCATTCAAACATCACCGCCCGGATCGATCGAGTGCAACCGTACGAGTATCAACCGATGTGGTACCCATAGGCACCGGATGGGGCCAAATGCGATGGGGCGAAGGTAAATTCGGCGGGGTCGAACAGGTTGTTGTTACAACCATAGACGGCGACAAACGAGCGCTCTCGTCCATTCTACAAAATGTTTTCGATGCATGGATGACGTTGCTTGGCCAACAACTCTCGCCAATTGGCGGATACTAGATTCCGAGATACACTTGGATTTCGTTCGCCCTGTCCGGCTCCGGGGCCGTCGCCTTCGAGGCTCACGTGCTACGCACGTTCACGCCTTAGGGTGACGGGGAAAGATTCGGGCGCAATGTATTTCCTCGTCATGGCCGGGCATAGCCCGTCGAAGACGGGCGTAAACGCCCTTATGCCCGGTCATCCACGTCTTGCTTACTTTATCCAGTGAGGAAGAAAGGCGTGGATGCCCGGCACAAGGCCGGGCATAACGGAGTCTGTAGCCCGCATGGAGCGCAGCGGAATGCAGGATAGCGATTGCGTCGTGCATGACTGTCCCGGATTCGCCAACACTCCATCCGGGCCACACACTCCTCCACCCACCCCGTTCCCTGGGTCCTAACCTCACGGGACGTACAATTGGTCTATAAATAGACCATGAAGCACTCTCATGATCCATTTATAGACCAAAATCCGATTTTTCGCTTGCCTTCGCCTGAAATGGTCCATAAATAGATCAAGAAGAACCTTTCTGATCTCTTTATGGACCAGGCCGATGCCAAAGCCCGCTCACCGCCCCTCATCCCGCTACAGCCGGAATGCCGTCATCCTGCTGGGACAGCTCATTCGGCAGAACCGCATAGAGAGAAAGCTCACCACCGGAGAATTGGCCGAACGCGCCGGCATTTCCCGCGGACTCGTGCAACGCATCGAAAAAGGCGATCCAGGCTGCACGATAGGTGCGGTGTTCGAAGCCGCAACAATCGTCGGCGTCTGGCTGTTTGATCCCGATAAGGCTGCCTTAGCCAACACAATGAGCGCCAGTTCGAAGACTCTGGCTCTGTTACCAAAAGCCTCACGTGCGCAGAAAATAAAGGCCCACGATGATTTCTGACAGCGCAAACCAGGAAGCATTCGTCTGGGTGTGGCTGCCCAGTGAAATCAAGCCGGTCGTCGCCGGAAGGCTCGCAGCCAACGGTGATGATCTCCTGTTCAACTACGCGCGCAGCTATCTCGGCAAAAAAAGCGCAATTTCGCTATACGAGCCGGAACTCCCCTTACGTGAGGGCGTGTTGCCGCTCCTCAACGGCCTACATATGCCGAGCTGTATTCGCGATGCGGCACCGGACGCCTGGGGGCGGCGCGTCATCATTAATCGAAAACAGGGAGCCAAGGGGCAAGACATCGATACCACTGAACTGGATGAACTCACTTATCTGCTCGAGTCCGGCTCCGATAGAATCGGTGCACTTGATTTCCAACGATCGCCGACCGACTATGTGCCACGCGAAACGGCCACGGCATCTCTCGACGAAATGCAAAATGCCGCTACGAAGGTGGAAAAAGGCATTCCTCTTACACCGGGCCTGGATGCCGCATTATTGCATGGCAGTTCGATCGGCGGCGCACGACCCAAGGTTCTGATTGAAGCGGACAACAAGAAATACGTCGCAAAATTTTCTTCACAGAACGACCTCTACAATGTCGTGAAGGCCGAATACATCGCCATGCGGCTTGCCGCTCATGTCGGCATTGATACGGCTCAAGTGAGCCTGCAGCACGTCGCCGGAAAGGATGTCATTCTGGTCGAACGCTTCGACAGAAACAAAGCGAAAGACGGATGGCACCGGCGCGCAATGGTTTCGGCGCTGACACTGCTTGAACTCGACGAAATGATGGCTCGCTACGCCAGCTACGAAGACCTGGCAACAATCATAAGGCACCGTTTCATTGAGCCAACAAAAACACTCAAAGAATTATTTTCGCGTATGCTGTTCAACGTTCTTTGTGGAAATACCGACGATCACGCGCGCAATCACTCGGCTTATTGGGACGGCCAAGGTTTGAGCCTAACGCCTGCCTACGACATCTGTCCGCAGGGCCGTGCAGGAGGCGAAGCCGGACAAGCCATGCTCATCACCGACGAGGAACGTCTCAGCCGGATCGCCGTATGCCTGAAAGCGGCGCCTGCATTTCGTCTGCGAGCGGACGAAGCATTTTCTATCGTCAAGCATCAAATCAACACCATAAGAGACAAGTGGCCAACGGTCTGCGCCGAAGCAAATTTGACCGAAGTGGACCGAGACTTTCTATGGCGACGCCAGTTTCTCAATCGATTCGCCTTCGAGGGCGCGCAACCGGAACTCGAAGAGCTCATCGCGAAATAGCCGTCCGGCACGGATAAGCTTGGGGCGCCGCTTTCGCGCGGACGAACGGAGAGATGATTTTGCGAAAGCAAGACGTGGATGGCCGGGACATAGGCGAGCGAAGCGACGCCGTCCTTCGGACGGCTATGCCCGGCCATGACGGATGAGGCGCAAGCGCATAATTCTCAGCCGTCATTCCGGGGCGTGCGAAGCACGAACCCGGAATCCAGACGCTTGTTCAAAAAATCTGTATCTGGATTCCGGGTTCGCGCCTTCGGCGCGCCCCGGAATGACAGAGCTTCTTACGTCCCGTCCGCCTGGTTGCTGGCGACTTGCGCCGGCACCGGCTCGTCGGCCGAGCGCAGGACGATGATCTGGTTGAACTTGCCGTCCTCGTAAGCCTTCACGAACTTGTCGTAATCGCGCACCGAGATGCAGCCATTCGACGCGCCGGCTTCGCCGAGCAGATAGGAATGCGCCAGGATGCCGTCGCGGCCATACATGTTGGCGACGCCGACCGGCTTCATGCGCAGCGCGCGCACGCCATGAAACGGCTTCTCGCGGAACGAGACGGCATAGACGTTGGGCGGCGTCACACCGACATCCTTGCGCTCGATCGACTGCGGATCGTCCATAAATCGGCCGTAGCCAGAATGCGCCTCGAGCCTGTCGCCATCCGGCAAATAGACCACGCGTTTGGCAATGTCATAGAGCGCCGTGTTCGGATTGGCGGCGAGCACGGCCTTGGCGGCGCGATCGGGATCGGCGAACAGTTTATCGAAGATGCCGGGTTCGGATTTGGGCTGCGGCGGCAGCGAAGCAAGCTGCGGCTCGGCCACCACCGGCGTGGTGCGCACGACACCCTGGCGTGCGACGTCTTGATGCGCGTTGTCTTGCTGCGCGATGTCCTGGTTCTCTACGTCGGGCCGCGGCAGCGGCAAGCGGGCGGCGACGTCGAAGCGAACGCGGCCGGCATTGGGGAAGCGCGTCGCCTGCAACGTCGACAGGCCACCTTCCGGCATCCAGGCAATGTCTTGACCCGCGCGCGGGCTGAGAGCGGCAAGCTGCGCCCGCTCGCGCCAGGTCTCGACGAAATCGACATCGGGGGTTGGAAGAGCGAAAGATGACCGCAACTCAGGTGCGAGGACGGAACGGCCCTGCGGAAGCGGCAGGTAGATCGCCGCCGCGGCAACCGCGCTCACCCCGGCAAAGCCCAGGCATACCCAAGCAGCGGCAAATGCTATCCGCGCCAGGGAGGACTGACGCGCGGAAGCGACAAGCGCTGGATGTCCCCTTCTGCCCTCCATCCTCACTCCCGACATCTCCGCCGACAACAGTGGCGCGGCTCAGCACCGTGACAACCATCCTACCCCACCCGGGGGCGCGTTGGAAATTCCGGCCGCCGCTATTGATAGGGTATTGTAAACAATGCCAAAATTATGGTCGCCGGGGGAACCTTCCACCGCCGGATACCGGGACTCGGCGCGGCACTCCAGCCAGAACACCCTGAAAGAGACCGATCATGATGGTCATCGTCTTTCGCGCGCGGCGCACGCCAGAGGGCCTCGGCGACGAGTACAAATTTTGGTTTGAGCGCATGAGCGACATCGCCCGCACCATGCCGGGCTATATCTCGCACAAGGGCTATGTCGCCGAGGACGGCGAGCGGCTGTCGCTGTTCGAATGGGAATCGGCGGAAACGCTCAAGGCCTGGGCGCAGCATCCCGAACACGTGCCGACCAAGGCGCTGGGGCGGCAGAAATTCTATTCCGCCTATCACCTGCAGATTTGCGAGGTGGTTCGCGAATCGAAGTTCGAGGCGCCCTAGGAACGGTCGTCGACGCGTGACCGGCGGAACGAACCGCCCTGCCCTGGCGTTACCGTTGCGCTCGCGCCGGGTGACAACCGGCCGCGATGGGGACGTCGGACGCAAGCTATTTTGCCGGTTTCTGGTTGCGACATCAACGTATCGGTACGCGTCGACAACTAACCCATTCACGGCGCGGGCACCCCAGCAGGAATGACAGCGCGCCGCAGACATGCTTTAAGCGGCCACCGATTTATGAGGAGATTTGAATGTCCCTGACACGCCGCGAAAGCGCGCTTGCTTTATTCGCCGGACTGCTTGGCGTCATCGCCACCGGTTCGCTCGTCCCCGCCACCGCACAAACAACGGCAAAGAAAACCATGACCACAGCATCGGGACTGCAGATCACCGACACCGTCGAAGGCACCGGCGCCACGCCGAAGCGCGGCCAGACCTGCGTCATGCACTACACCGGCTGGCTCTACACCAACGGCATCAAGGGCAAGAAGTTCGATAGTTCGGTCGACCGCAACGAGCCGTTCGAATTCAAGGTCGGCGTCGGCCAGGTCATCAAGGGCTGGGACGAAGGCGTCTCGACCATGAAGGTCGGTGGCAAGCGCACGCTGATCATTCCGCCCGCGCTCGGCTATGGCGCCTCCGGCGCCGGCGGCGTCATCCCGCCGAACGCGGTGCTGATGTTCGACGTCGAACTCCTGGGCGTGAAATAGCGTTCCCGGGCCGTCGCCCAGGCGGCGGCCCGTTTTCGCGCGCGTTAACCCTGCGTTAACCATGTTTTGTTCAGCATGCGCCGATAGCTGACCGCGGCGCGGGAACAAACACGTGACGACTGCCATCGGCTATTATTCTTCGTCCTCGAGCAATGCCGCGACCGCCTATGGCGTGACGCCGCAAGCGACCGGCTCCGCCGGCACCACGAACACCGACACCGGCGACACCGCGTCGTCGGCCAGCGCCGACACGGTGGCTTTGTCGGACGCGGCCAAGGCCTATCTGGCTTCCGCCTCGCCGACCGATCCCGCGGCTTTGGCCGCCGACGCACGCGCCTGGTTCGATCAGCAATACAAGGACAACGGCATCACCTCGGCTCTGGTCGACGGCCAGGTGGCGGTCGATTTCACGCCGCTGAGCCGCGCCACTCTGTCGGCAGTCGCGGCCAACAGCCAATCGCAGTTCAGCAAGGACGAGACCGCGGCGGCGGCCAAGGCGCTGAGCGACCGCTTCGACACGGCGGTGGCGCCGCATGTGGTGATCGCGCGCCATCTCGGCGATTACGCCAGCCTCTATCAGGCAGCCGATAAATATCTCGAGCAGGCCGGCGCCGACGAGCGCGCCACGCCTTTGTGGCAAAGCCAGAAGCAGGCGGTGACCGACGGTCTCGCGCTGGCCAAGGCCACGCCTTCCAAGGCGCCGACGAGCGACGGCAACGATCCGGTTGCCGCGCTGCTCGACAAGACGACGCAGGCGACGACGCCCGCCGCCGGCACCGACGAGACAAGCGTCGCGAGCCATGCGCGGGCAATGCTCGACGCGCAGGCCAACACCGCGCGCGACGCCGGCACAACATTGGTGTTCGATCCCAACCGCAAGACCGGCCAGCAGGCCGATTTCTCGCAGTTCGACAACCAGACGCTGGCGGTGATGACCATCAACAGCGATGGAAGTTTCTCGGCCGAGGAAGCGCACGCCGCCAAGACCGAGCTCAACCAGCGCAACCGGCAAAGCATCCTCGCCGCCTTCGACACCAAGACCAATGGCGACGTGCAGAGCCAGAGCCTGGCGCTGCTCGACCACTATTCGAGCATGAGCGCGGCCGAGAAGCAGGCCACGGGCTACACCGACGCGATGCAGACGCGGCTGATCCAGAATTACCGCACCGCCTCGATGTTCCAGGGCGGCAGCTTCCTCGGCGCCAGCAGCAGCAGTAGCAGCAGTTCGGGCAGCACAACGCTGGCGTCGTATCTCTGAAAAACGGCCTTGGTAATGCTTCGTCCGCAGGGCGATAAGCACTGTCGCGACGAAGAGCGCGATTGCGCGGCGGCGCGCCAACCATTATCCCTCCTGCACCGGCCTGTTGGCCAAGGACCTTGACGCATGGCGCGCCGCCCTTTCAACGATGAGCCGATCTCGGGGCTGGCCGCCTGGTCGTCGCGGCTGGCGCTGTTTTCGCTTGTCGTGGCCGGGCTGTCGGTCGTCATCCTGCGCTCGAACCTCTTGGAGATCGAGCCGGCGCTGGCCACGGTCGCCGCCGCATTGATCCTGGCCGCGCTGGCGATCGGGCTGGCGCTTTTGGCCTTCGTCGCGATCTGGCGGCAGGGCCTCGCCGGGCTGGGCCGCGCCATCCTCGGCCTCACGCTCGGCGCCGTGCTGCTCGCCTACCCGGCCTATCTCGCGCAACGCGCTTACCGGTATCCGGCGATTTCCGACGTCACCACCGACCCGGCCAACCCGCCGCGCTACACCGCGCTGGCGGCGCAACGGCCGAAGCACCGCATCGTCTATCCGGCCGGCAACGCGCGGCTGCAACGCGCCGCCTATCCCGACATCGTGCCGCTGCAGCTGACGCTGCCGCTGCGCACTTCCTACGCGGTCGTGCTCGGTGTGCTCAACAAGCGCAAATGGCAGCTGGTCGAAAGCGCGCCGCCGACCGGCAACCGCGCCGAGGCGACCATTGAGGCGACGGCGCGCACGCTGCTGATGGGCTTCCGCGACGATATCGCGATCCGCGTGGATCTGCGCTCGGCCTCGCGTTTCGGTTGGCACGATTTCGGCGCCAATGCGTCGCGGCTGCGCAGCCTGCTCGAGGACATCGACGAAGCCTCCAACAACGCGCCGGAGCCGAAGCCCGAAGCGCCGCCGGAGAAGAAGCCGGCGCCGAAACGGCCCGGGCAGAAGAAGTAACGTTCGCGCGGCTACGCCAGACGATACTCGCCATCGATCGACGGCGCGCCATCGGTGACCACGACGCCGCGCGTCACCAGGTCTTCCATATGCGCCAGCACCGACATGCCGGCGGCTCCGGTTAGCCGGGGGTCGATGCCGATATAGATCGCACGCACGATGGTCGGAATGTCGGTCGCGCCTTTGCCGAGGCGGTGCAGGATCGACGCCTCGCGCGCCAGCCGGTGCAGAATGTAATAATTGACGAAGCGGTTGGCGTCGCCGACCGCCGGGCCGTGGCCGGGCAGATAGACCTGCTCGGAACGCTTGGCGAGCTTGCGCAGCGAACTCATGTAGTCGCTCATCGCGCCGTCGGGCGGCGCGACGATGGTCGTCGCCCACGCCATTACATGATCGCCGACGAACAGCGCGTTCTGCTCCTTGAACGCATAGGCCATGTGATTGGCGGTGTGGCCGGGCGTCGTCACCGCCTCGATGGTCCAGCCGTCACCGCGCACGATCTCGCCGTCCTTGAGATAGACGTCGGGCACGAAGTCGCGGTCGCCGCTGGAGTCGAGCGGGTTCATCTCGCCGATATGCAGCGGCCGCGCGGCGCGATGCACGCCCTCGGCATAAACGGTGGCGCCGGTGGCGTGCTTGATCGCCGGCACCGCCGGCGAATGATCGCGATGGGTGTGGGTGACGAAAATATGCGTCACCGTCTCGCCGCGCACGGCATCAAGAAGCGCTCCGATATGCGCCGGGTCGTCCGGACCGGGATCGACGATGGCGACCTTGCCGCGGCCGAGGATGTAGCTGATCGTGCCCTTGAAGGTGAACGGCCCTGGATTGTTCGCCATCACCCGGCGCACACCGGGCATGACCACGTCGACCGTGTCGGGCGCGAGATCGAGATTTTTGTCGAAGGGAATGTCATCGGCCATGGCGGCGTCTTAGATCACCGCGGCCGAATTATCAATGTATCCGAACGCCCGCTGCCCTCAGGCCATGGCCTCGGCGCGCGGCGCCTGCTCGGCAATAATTTTCCGGACTTCCATTGCCGGCCGGGGCCGGCTGAAAAGAAAGCCTTGGAATTCGGTACAGCCTTCGGCGGTCAGGCTTGCGAGTTGCTCTTTCGTCTCGACGCCCTCGGCGGTCGTCGTGATCCCCAAACTACTGCTCAATCCGACCACGGCGCGAACGATCGCGACGCTGTCGTCCTTGCCAGGCAAATCGCGGATGAAGGATTGGTCGATCTTGATCTTGTCGAACGGGAAACGCCGAAGATAGCCGATTGACGAATAGCCGGTGCCGAAATCGTCCATCGCGATTCTGATCCCAAGGTCGCGGAGCTGATGAAGAATTTCGAAAGCTCCCTCACTGTCCTCCAACAGTACCATTTCGGTGATCTCCAACTCCAGCCGGGCAGCCGGCAGACCGGTTGTCGCAAGCGCGCCGGTAATCATCGGCATTAGGTTTCGGCTCTTGAACTGGGCCGGGGAGAGGTTCACCGCGATCGTCACCTGCTGGGGCCAGCGCGCCGCTTCGGCACAGGCCTGCTGCAATACCCATTCTCCTATTGGCACGATGAGACCGGTTGCTTCCGCAACCGGAATGAACTCGAGCGGCGCGACCATCCCGCGTTCGGGATGATGCCAGCGAATGAGCGCTTCGCAGCTGGCGATCTGGCCTGTCTTGACATTGATGATCGGCTGATAATAAAGTTCGAACTCGCCGTTCATGATCGCATTGCGCAGATCCAGTTCGAGAGCGCGGCGCGATTGCATACGAGCGTCCATTTCAATTTCGAAAAACCGATAGGCACCGCCGCCATCGACTTTGGCGCGGTAAAGCGCCAAGTCCGCGTTCTTCATGAGTACGTCCGGCTCTTTGCCGTCGCTCGGCGCGATCGCGATGCCGACGCTGATCCCCACGATTACCTGATGGCCATCGAGGTCATAAGGAGCCCCGACGACGTCGATCAGACGCGCCGCGAGCGCGGCCTTATCCAGCGGATCTTCAGTCGGCACCTGCACGATGGCGAATTCGTCACCGCCTAACCGGGCCACGATATCCTCGCCTCGCACGCAGCTGCGCATTCGCTGGGCGGCTGCCTTCAGCAAACGATCCCCGATCGGATGACCGAGCGTATCGTTGACGGCCTTGAAATGATCGAGGTCGAGGCTGAGTATTCCAATGGATTCGGATCGTCGCCTGTGGCTCAGGATCTCTTCCATCCGCCCGTAGAATGCCACACGGTTCGGCAGGTCGGTGAGCGCATCATAGTGCGCCAAGTGGTTGATTTTCTCCTCGGCGCGAAGCCGCTCGGTGATGTCCTCAAAAGTGGA
>JAQSCR010000457.1:0-2283 GCA_029945495.1 Pseudolabrys sp.
GTCATCCGCAAAGACACTGGCGGTCCGAACCCCGACGTCGCCAAGCGTCTGGCGCAGGAACTGGTGGTGCGCGACAACGTCGACATCTTGGCCGGCTTCACCTTGACCCCGGAAGCGCTCGGCGCCGCCGGCGTCGCCACCGAAGCCAAGAAGCTGCTGGTCGACATGAACGCGGCGACCGCGATCATTACCGAGAAGTCGCCCTACATCGTGCGCGTGTCGGTGACGCTGCCGCAGATCGCGGAAACCGCCGGCACCTGGCTGGCTACCAAAGGCAAGGCGAAGAAGGCCTATACGATGGTCAGCGACTTCGGCCCCGGCATCGACGCCGAGACCGCCTTCCAGAAGGCGTTCAAGGCGGCGGGCGGTGAAATCATCGGCTCGGTGCGCATGCCGGTCGCCAACCCGGACTTCTCGGCCTTCGTGCAGCGCGCCAAGGACCTCAACCCTGAATCGATCTTCGTGTTTGTCCCCGGCGGCGCGCAGCCGGCGGCGATCGGCAAGGCCTTCGCCGAACGGCAGATCGATCCGACCAAGATCAAGATCATCTCGACCGGCGAAGCGGTCGACGAGCAGGCGGTCAACGCGATGGGCGACATTTCCATCGGCCGGCTCTCCGCCTGGCACTACGACTATAACCACAAGTCGAAGATGAACGAGGCCTTCGTCAAGGCGTTCAATGCCGAGTTCAAGCGCAACCCCGACTTCTTCGCGGTCGGCGGCTATGACGGCATGCACCTGATCTACGAAGCGCTGAAGAAGACCGGCGGCAAGGCCGACGGCGACTCGCTGATCGGGGCGGTCAAGGGCATGAAGTGGGAAAGCCCGCGCGGCCCGATCTCGATCGATCCGGCGACCCGCGACATCGTGCAGAACGTCTATATCCGCAAGGTCGAGAAAGTCGGCGGCGCAATCGTCAATGTCGAGTTCGACACCATCAAGGACGTCAAGGACCCGACGCACAAGTAGCCGTCCGAAACTTGATCGAATACCGGATGGGGCGGTCGAAACGATCGCCCCATCCGTCTATGTTTCGCATCGTTCGATTCGCCTGCCGCTACGTTCAGCGTCATAGTCGTGAGCAAGCCCGGCGTCATCCCGCCGCGCAAAGGTAACCGGCCCATCCATGCTGCCTCCTGTCTTCGGCGTTCTTTTCGACGGCATTGCCTACGGGATGCTGCTGTTTGTGCTGTCGGTCGGCCTGTCGGTGACGCTCGGCCTGATGAATTTCGTCAACCTGGCGCATTGCGCCTTCGCCATGCTCGGCGGCTACACCACCGTGGTGCTGATGCAGGACCTGCATTGGCCGTTCTTCGCCACGCTGCCGGCGGCGTTTTTTGTCGCTGCGCTGGCCAGCATCGTGATCGAGCGCACGCTTTACCGCCGGCTGTACCGCGCCAGCGATCTCGACCAGGTGCTGCTGACCATCGGGCTGGCCTTCATATCGGTGGCGGTCGCCGCCTGGTTCTTCACCACGCAGCAGCAGCCGATCGAAATGCCCGGCTATATGCGCGGTTCGTTCAATGTCCTCGGCCTCAACATCGCAGTCTACCGGCTGTTCCTGATCGCGGTCGGCGTCGCCGTCACGGTGCTGCTGATCATGACGGTCGAGCATACCCGCTTCGGCGCGCAGGTGCGCGCGGCGGTCGATAACCAGCGCATGGCGCGCGGGCTGGGCATCGATGTCGACCGCACCTTCGCCGTCACTTTCGCGCTCGGCTCCGGCCTCGCCGGCCTTGGCGGCGCGCTGGCGATCGAGATCGTCGGGCTCGACCCGTCCTTCGCCTTCACTTATCTCGTCTATGTGCTGATCGTCGTCTCGGTCGGCGGCCTCGGCTCGATCCTCGGTTCGTTCGCCGCCGCCTGCCTGATCGGCGTCAGCGACGTCGCCGGCAAATATTACGTGCCGGAGTTAGGCGCCTTCCTCATCTATCTGGTCATGGTCGGGGTGCTGATGTGGCGCCCGTCCGGCCTGTTCGGGAGGCGCTAAGCCCATGCCCACCGCCCCCGCTTCACCGCAAGCCTATCTGCAATCGCTCAGCCGCTGGCGACCGATCGAGATCGCCTTCTGGCTGGCGACTTTGCTGCCGTTCTGGCTGTTCCCGAACTATCTGTCGCTGGCCAACCAGATCGGTGTCGCCGCGCTGTTCGCGCTGTCGCTCGACCTGATCCTCGGCTACGCCGGCGTCGTCTCGCTCGGCCACGCCGCCTTCTTCGGCGTCGGCGCCTATACCGCCGGGCTGTTTTCCAAATTCATCTGGGGCGAGGTCTTCACCGGGCTGA
>JAQSCR010000457.1:2293-2942 GCA_029945495.1 Pseudolabrys sp.
GGCTATCTGTCGAGCTTCATCGTCGCGCGCTTTCGCCATCTGACGCTGATCATGATCACGATGGGGCTTGGCCTGCTGCTGCATTCGGCCGCCAACAGCGCGCACTGGCTGACCGGCGGCTCCGACGGCCTGCAGGGCATCGAAATCTGGCCCGTCGCCGGTCTGTTCAAGTTCGATCTCTACGGCCGGGTCGCCTACGCCTATACGCTCGGCACGCTGTTTATCGTCTTCCTGTGCGCGCGGCGGCTGATCAATTCGCCGTTCGGCCTGTCGCTGCGCGGCATTCGCGAAAACTGGGTGCGCATGCCGGCGCTCGGCGCCGACAGCCGCGCCCATATCCGCAAGGTCTACACGATCTCGGCGGCGATGGCGGGCATCGCCGGCGCGCTGATCGCGCAGACGACGCAGACCGTGTCGCTCGACGCCCTCTCCTTCGAGCGCTCCGCCGACGTGTTGGTGATGCTGGTCTTGGGCGGCGCCGGACGGCTGTATGGCGGGCTGGTCGGCGCCACCATCTTCCTGATCGCGCGCGATCAGTTCTCCGGCATTGCACCGCAGTTCTGGTATTTCTGGATCGGCATCCTGCTGGTGATGGTGGTGATGCTGCTGCCGAACGGCATCCTCGGCGGCCTGTCCAAGATCATGGCGC
>JAQSCR010000457.1:2952-12968 GCA_029945495.1 Pseudolabrys sp.
CGCAAATGCGCGCCGTCGCCCACAACGCCTCCTCCGGTTTTGCGTTGAGTACGCACGGTCTGTCGCGCTCGTTCGGTTCGCTGGTCGTGGCGCGCGATATCGAGCTCAATCTGCCGGTCGGCGCGCGCTATGCGCTGATCGGGCCGAACGGCGCCGGCAAGACCACGCTCATCAACCTGATGACCGGCATGCTGCCGCCGAACGCGGGGCAGATCATTCTCGGCGGCGAGGACGTCACCACATTGACGCCGCAGGCGCGCGTCAAGCGCGGATTGGCGCGGACATTCCAGATCAACTCATTGTTTGCGCATCTTAATCCGCTCGAGGCGGTGACGTTGGCGGTGTGCGAACGGCGCGGCATCTCGCCGCGCTTCTGGCAGAACATCGCCGTCAACAAGGACGCGATCGAGGAAGCCTACGAGATTCTCGCCAAGCTCAAGCTCGGCGACGTCTGCTATCAGACGACCCGCGAACTTCCCTACGGCCGGCAGCGCTTGCTGGAAATCGCGCTGGCTTTGG
Source organism: Pseudolabrys sp. (assembly GCA_029945495.1). Classification (GTDB taxonomy): domain Bacteria; phylum Pseudomonadota; class Alphaproteobacteria; order Rhizobiales; family Xanthobacteraceae; genus Pseudolabrys. Next base: position 3,472 of record JAQSCR010000457.1, read on the forward strand.
CGACCAAACCGAAGGTGCTGTTGCTCGACGAGCCGGCGGCCGGCGTGCCGCAGGAAGAATCCGGCGACATTTTCGAGGTGGTGGCCGGCCTGTCGAACGAGCTGACGCTGTTGTTCATCGAACACGACATGCATGTGGTGTTCCGCTTCGCCACCCACATCATCGTGCTGGTCGGCGGCGCGGTGTTCACCGAAGGCTCGCCGGCGCAGATCGCTTCCGATCCTGGCGTGCGCGAAGTCTATCTCGGGAAGCGTCATCATGGCTGAAGCCTTGCTCAAATTACAGCAGGTCACCGCCGGCTATGGCGACGCCGTGGTGCTGCACGACGTGTCGCTGGAACTTCCCGAACACGGCTCGCTCGCCGTGCTCGGCCGCAACGGCGTCGGCAAGTCGACGCTGCTGCTGACCATCATGGGCTTCACCCAGATGCGCGCCGGCCATGTCTATTGGCGCGGCCAGGACATTTCCAAACAGCCGCCGCACTGGCGCGCCAACAACGGCATCGCCTGGGTGGCGCAGGAGCGCGAGATTTTCCCGTCGCTGACGGTGGAGGAAAACCTCACCGTCGCAGCGCGGCCGGGCGAGTGGAATCTCGGCACGATCTACGCGCTGTTCCCGCGCCTGAACGAACGCCGCCGCAACATGGGCAACCAGTTGTCGGGCGGCGAGCAGCAGATGCTGGCGACGGCGCGTGCGCTGATGACCAATCCGTCGCTGCTGTTGCTCGACGAGCCGTTCGAGGGCCTGGCGCCGGTGATCGTCGACGAGCTGATCGCGGCGGTGAAGCTGATGCTGTCCGGCCGCAAGATTGCCATCGCTTTGGTCGAGCAGCACACCGAGGTGGCGCTGGAATTGACCGCCGACGCGGTGGTGCTGGAACGCGGCGCCATCGTGCATCGCGCGCAATCCGGCGCGTTGCAGCACGACACCGCCACGCTCGAGCGGCTGGTCGGCTTGCGCGTCGCCGCGACGCCGTAACGCCGTCAGCGTTTTTCACGCCACGAAAGCCAATCGCCGACGCCGGCATTGTACGAACGCGCGTCTGCGTGAGATGCTGGCTGTCCGAAGTGCTGGAGCTTTCCTCATGCAGCCCATGATCCCGCGCGAACGCGCCGACTACTCGGCCATTGTCGACCGGCCGCCGATGAAGCTGCCGGGCAACAATCGCATCGTGTTCTGGACCATCGTCAATTACGAGGTCTGGGATATCGCCAAGCCGATGGCGCGCCAGCAACTGCCGGCGCCGACCGGCGTGCCGCTGATGCCGGACGTGGTGCACTGGGGCTTTCACGAATACGGCATGCGCGTCGGCTGCTGGCGCTTCTTCGAATTGTTCAAGAAGCTCGGCATCAAGCCGACGTTGTCGGCCAATGCCCGCATCTGCGAGGACTACCGCCGCGTCGCCGAGGAAGCGCGCGACGCCGGCTGGGAATTCATGGGCCACGCCTATGAGCAGGGCCCGATCCACAAGGAGCCGGACCAGGCGGCAATGATCCACCGCTCGCTCGACATCATGGAGAAGTTCACCGGCAAGCGCCCGGTCGGTTGGCTCGGACCCGGCCTGACGCAGACGCTGGAGACGCCGGATCTTTTGACCGCCGCCGGCATCAAATATATCGGCGATTGGGTCTATGACGACGAGCCGACCACGATCCGCACCGCCAACGGCCCGCTGGTGACGCTGCCTTACACGATCGAGCTCAACGATATTCCGGTGATGCTGGTGCAGCATCACAACAGCGACTACCTGCTCAATCTGGTGAAGGACCAGTTCGACCGGCTTTATGCCGAGAGCGCGACGCGGCCCAAATTCGTCGCGCTCGCCATTCATCCTTACATCAGCGGCCAGCCGCACCGGATCAAATATCTCGAGGCGATCTACGACTACGTCAACCGGCACGATGGTGTGCTGCATTGGAATGGCGAGCAGATTCTCGACTGGTATCAATCGACACAAAAATAAACGTGAGGAAACGCTAATGAACTTTCCCAAACCGCCGGTCGGCATGCTGCCGGGCGATCGCCTGTCCTATTCGCCGATCATCAACCGCAAGCCGCTCAAGCTGCCGAAGGGCGCGCGCATGGTGGTGTGGACCGTCACCAATGTCGAGGAATGGGACCCGACCCAGACCATGCCGCGCACGGTGCTGACGCCGCCGGCCGGCGGCTCGCCGATGCCGGACATTCCAAACTGGTGCTGGCACGAATACGGCAACCGCGTCGGCTTCTGGCGGCTGCTGCAGGTCTATGACGAGTTCAAGATTCCCGGCGTGATGAACATCAACGGCGTCGCCGTCAACGCGTTTCCCGAATTGATGAAGGCTTGCGTCGAGCGCAACTGGGAATTCGTCGGCCACGGCCTGACCCAGCGCAACATGCAGAAGGTCGAGAACGAGCGCGCCGATATCCGCAAGTGCGTCGAGGTGTTGCAGAAGGCGACCGGCGTTCGCCCACGCGGCTGGCTCGGGCCGGGCCTGACCGAGACCTGGGAGACGCCGGATATCCTGTCCGAGGAAGGCTATGACTATGTCGCCGACTGGGTGCTCGACGACCAGCCGGTGTGGATGAAGACGCGGCACAAGCCGATCCTCAACATTCCCTACACGCAGGAATGCAACGACGTCGCCATGATGCTGATCCAGCACCACAAGGCCAACGAGTTCTACGAGCGGGCGATGGACCAGTTCGAACAGATCTACAAGGACTCCAAGGATTCGGCGCGGGTGATGGCGATTTCGGTGCACCCCTACATCATGGGCGCGCCGCACCGGGCCAAGTATTTCCGGCAGATTTTCCAGAAAATCCGCAAGAAAAAGGACGTGCTGTTCTGGACCGGGTCGCAGATCGCGGACTGGTACAAGAAGGCGGGGCCAAAGCCGGAATGACGGGGAATAAAGGCGTTCCGCCCTTGGTTTCGCGCGACCCTTGGCCTATGCGTTACCCACAAGGTAACGCAGAGAGCGACCGATCATGGCCACCGAAGCCCATTTCCTCGACAAAAAGACCATCGCCGAGCTGACCGCGCGGATGTATCTCGACACCGGCGCGGTGCGGTTCATGATCGACAAGCCGTTCATCTTCACCTCGGGTTGGGCGAGCCCGGTCTATAACGACTCGCGCTGGCTGATCTCGTTTCCCGACGTGCGCTCGGCGATCATGGGCTACGCGGTCAACGCCATCGACCGCGACATTGGGCGAACGAACATCGACGCGGTGGCCGGCGGCGAGACCGCCGGCATTCCCTTCGCCGCCTGGGTCGCCGACCGCATGCATCTGCCGATGCAATATGTGCGCAAGAAAGCCAAGGGCTTCGGCCGCGGCGCGCAGATCGAAGGCCAGTTGCTGCCCGGCCAGCGCGTGCTGCTGGTCGAGGACCTCGCCACCGACGGCCGCAGCAAGGTCAACTTCGTCAAGGCGATCCGCGACGCCGACGGGCAATGCGACCACTGCTTTGTGGTCTTCTTCTATAACATCTACAAGGAAGGCGAGAAGATCCTCACCGATCTCGGCGTCACCTTGCATGCGCTCACCACCTGGCGCGACGTGCTGGCGGTGGCCAAGCAGATGGACAAGTTCGAGCCGAAGATGCTGGCCGAGGTCGAGAAATTCATCGACGATCCGGCCGGCTGGTCGAAGGCGCATGGCGGCGCGACGGGGGCTGCGGAGTAAGCTCTCTTCTTCACCTCTCCCATAGGGAGAGGTCGGATTGCGAAGCAATCCGGGTGAGGGGTTTAGGTCTACGAGAGATTTAGGCCCCCTCACCCCAACCCTCTCCCCGTTGGGGAGAGGGAGCGCACCGGCGATGCCGCGCGTTACGCGCCTTCAAGCTTCCGCTTCACCCTCACCACCGCCAGATCCAGCGCCGAGAGAAACCGCGAGATGTCTTGCCGGTTCAAGGGCGGCGGACCGCGCGTCACCGCGCCGGCGCTGCGCAGATCCGTCATCAGATCGCGCGTCGCCAGCGCCATGCCGATGGAATCGTCGTCGAACGGCTTGCCGGTCGGCGACAGCACGGTGGCGCCCTTCTTCACGCTGCGGCCGGCCAGCGGAATATCGGCGGTAATGACAATGTCACATTCGCCGGCGCGTTCGACGATCCAGTCGTCGGCGACGTCCGGCCCTTGCGTCACGATAACGCGCTCGATCATGCCCGAGCGCGGCACGTTCATGTACGAGTTGGCGACCACGAACACCTTCAGCCCATAGCGTTCGGCTACCCGGTAAACCTCGTTCTTGACCGGGCAGGCGTCGGCGTCGACGAAAATGCGAATGGCGGGCGGTTGAGGGTCTTCCATACGGTCGGCGGCCGTGGTCCAATTGGCTCAAGGATTGAGACAGGGGGGCATCAAGGGCCAAGGCACGCAAGAAGGCAAGCAAGAAGGCTGTCAAGAAAGCCGTCAAGAAAACGACGAAGAAGACCAGCAAGAAAACCCAGCCGCGCAAAGCCGCGAGCCGCAAGGCCAATGCGCGCAGCGCCGTGCAGGCGAAAACCCGGGCCAAACAGCGGCCGAAGCAGAAATTCCACGTCAGCCATCATAATGAGGCCGACTTCGACCAGGGTCTGCGCGCCTACGCCAAGTACCGCGATCTCGGCCTGGCGCCGGCGACCGGCGGCATGGTGCAGGCGCACGTCATCCGCTTCATTCCGCCGTTCACGCCGGAAGACGTGTCGACGCCGCATTTCCACGACGTCGACCTGCAGATGATCTATGTGCTGACGGGCTGGTACAAGACCGAGTTCGAGGGCGAAGGCGTGCACACCTTCCACGCCGGCGCCTGCTGGCTGCAGCCGCCGAAGATCAAGCACACCGTGCTCGGCTATTCCGACGACTGCGAACTGCTGGAGATCGTGCTGCCGGCCGAGTTCGACACGGTGATGCTGGAGACGTAGCGGCCGCTACTTCTGCGGCAGATCGTCGTCCGACAGAACGCGCAACGCCGCGCCTTCGACGTCGTTGTACTGGCCGCTTTTCAGCGCCCACATGAACCCGAACAGGCCGAGCAGGCCGAGCCCCAGCGCCATAGGCAAAAGATAGATCAGGACATTCATGACGGATCACCTTCCGCCAAGGTGCTATTTTTATTCGCCGCGCGCAAGGCGTTGAGCGTCACCAGCACCGACGAACCCGACATCGCCAAAGCGGCGATCAGCGGCGTGACCAGGCCGGCGATCGCCACCGGCACCGCGATCGCATTATAGATCGCCGCCAGCCAGAGGTTCTGCATCATCAAGCCGCGGGCACGGCGGGCGATGGCCACGGAATCATAGACCGGCGCCAGCCGTTCGCCGAGGAAAACGGCGTCGGCCTGCGCCTGCGTCACGTCGGCGGCGGAAATCGGCGACAGCGAGACATGCGCGGCGGCCAGCGCCGGCGCGTCGTTGAGGCCGTCGCCGACCATCAGCACGCGGCGGCCTTGCGCTTTCAAGGCGTCGATATGCGCGATTTTCTGCGCCGGGTTGAGTTCGCCGATCCAGTTCGGGATGCCGAGTGCCTCGGCTACCGGCGCCACCGCGGCGGCGCGGTCGCCGGACAGGATACGCAGATCGAGGCCGAGATTGCGCAATGCCTGCACAGCTTGAACCGCGTCTGGCCGCAACCGCTGGCTGATGGCGAAAGAGCAAGCGAGCGCGCCATGGCGGAAGAAAATATGAGACAGTCCGGGCTCGGCGACGACTGGCTGTACGACGCCGCAGAAGGCCGCGCTGCCGAGGCGCGCTTCGGCGCCATCGATCAAAGCGCGCACGCCCTGCCCCGGCTCCTCGACCGCATTATCGAACGGCGCGCGCGAGAGAGCCTCGCGCGCCAGCGCCACGGCCAAAGGATGCCGGCTCGACAAAGCCAGACGCGCCGCCACTTGCGCCACCGCCGGATCGATGTTTGCGGCGTTGACGACGCGCGGCTCCGGCAGCGTCAAGGTGCCGGTCTTGTCGAAGATCACCGTGTCGACCTCGGCCAGCCGCTCGATGGCGTCGCCGGAATTCAAAATCACGCCGCGCTTGAACAAAGCGCCGGACGCGACCACCTGCACGGCGGGGATCGCCAGCGCCAGCGCGCACGGACAGGTGATGATCAGCACGGCAATCGCGGTGATGACCGCGTCGTGCAGCGTAGCGCCGTAAAGCCACCAGCCGACAAGCGTCAGCGCCGCGGTCAGATGCACCACCGGCGCATAGATAGCGGCGGCGCGGTCGGCGAGCCGCCGCGTGCGCGACTTGGCGCTGGCCGCCTTTTCCAGCAACCGTTCGATATCGTCGAGCAGCGACGCGCCGCCGGCGGCGGTCACCCGCATGGTCAGTGCGCCGGAATAATTCAGGCTGCCGGCATAGACTTTCGCTCCTGCTGCGACCTTGCGGCGCGCGGTCTCGCCGGTGATCAGGCTGTCGTCGATTTCCGACGCGCCATTGATGACGTCGCCGTCGGCCGGTACGCGCTCGCCGGGGCGCACCAGGACGCGATCGCCGGCTTTCAACGCCGCCGCCGGCACATTGACCAACTCATCGCCAGCAAATCGGTGCGCGGTGTCTGCCCGCAGCGCCGCCAGATTGCCGGCCACCGCGCGGGTGCGCCGCCGCATGGCGTGATCGAGCGTGCGGCCGACCAGCAGAAAGAACAGCAGCATGATCGCCGAGTCGTAATAGGCGTTCTCGGCATGATTGGCGGTTTCGACCACCGACATGGTCAGCGCCAGAATGACGCCGAGCGAGATCGGCACGTTCATGTTAAGCGTGCGCGCGCGCAAAGCCTGCCACGCGCTCGAAAAGAACGGCCGCCCGGCATAGGCCGCCCCCGGCAGCGCGATCAGCGCCGACGCCCAATGGAAGAAGTCGCGGGTTTCCGGCGTGATGTCGGTGACATTGCCGGACCACACCGACACCGACAGCAGCATGATGTTCATGGCGGCAAAGCCGGCGACCGCGAGGCAGCGCGTCAGGCGGCGCGCCTCGGCGGCCTCCTCCTGCTCGGCGCGCTGGGCGACGAAGGGATGGCCGCGATAGCCGTTGTCCTGCAGCGTGCGCAGGATCTGCGACGGCTCGAACTCGGATTCCCGCCAGGCGACGTGCAGGCGGCGATTGGTGTAGTTGACGCGCGCGTCGGTGACGCCGGGCAGGCTTTTCACCGCGCCTTCGATACGGGCAATGCAGGCGCCGCAGGCAATACCTTCAACCGCCACGTCCATGCCGAGCGTGCCGGCTGATTCCGGCTTGGCATACAGCGAAAGGTCGACGGTTTCGGTCATCATTGCAGTCTTAGTTGCGATCTTGCGCCCTATTTGAGCGTCACCCGGCTGCGCGAGCGGAACACACGGTCGCCGCCGCGGTCGAGGTCGATGATCAGTTCCCATTGGCCGGGCGGCGCCGCCACCACCCCATGCAGCGCGCCGGCGCCCTGTGCGGCGAGCGAAATCTCGTGGTCGAGCCGCGATGTCGCCGGATGCGCCAGACGCGCGGTGCCGGTGAGACCGGTCACCGGCAGGCCTTTGGCATCGCGCACCGTCAGATCGAGCACCGCCTCGCCGCCCTTGTCGACGAGCTTGCCGTCGACCTTCCAGTGCAAGGCGGCCTGACGTTCGGCCTGCTCGATATCGTCCTTGAACTTCAGCCCGGCTTTGTACGAACTCGACGTCTCCAGGCCGCCGAAGGTCGAGGTCGCGGCCTGCACCAGCACGCCATTGACGGCAAAGACGAGACCGAAAAAGCCGAGCAGCCAGAACAGCACGGCGCGGCCGGTCAGCTCACGCGGTTTGCGGGTTTTGGTTTGCGGCATGGCGGGCTCTCTCTAGGGTCCGAAGAAATGGTCGCGCATCTGGGCAACGGCGCCCGAGTCGATGTCGATCAGGCTGAACAGCACCGTGGTCGAGGCCGCCGGCGGCGTCGCGCCGTAGTCGGTGACCATGACCCGCACTTCCTTGGTCTGGTCGGGTCCGACGGTGACCAACTGGCGGCCATCGGCGCGCGGCGGCAGACCGACATAATCGATCAAGGTGGATGGAATGCCGTCGACGCCGAGGATGAATTCGCGCGACTTGAGTTGCTTGTTGACGATGCGGATCGTATAGGCGTTGCGCACCGCGCCGTCGGACAGCCGCACATACATCGGGTTGCGGTCGTGAATGACGCTGATGCCTTCGCTGTCGCGGGTGGCGAGCGTGTAGATCATGATGCCGCCGGCGATGGCGATGATTGCCGCATAGAGCGACGTGCGCCAGCGGATCAGCTTGAACATCATCGGCTTGCCTTCGCGGCGCGCCTGGATGTTGAGGTCGGTGTCGTAGGCGATCAGGCCCACGGGGCGGCCAAGCTTCTCCATCACCCGGTCGCAGGCATCGATGCAAAGGCCGCACTGGATGCAGCCGAGATTGGCGCCGCCGCGAATGTCGACGCCGGTCGGGCAGACATGCACGCATTGCAGACAATCGACGCAGTCGCCGGCCGGCTGATTGGCGGCGCGCAACTGCTCGGCCTTCTTGACCGAGCAGCGCGGCTCACCGCGATCATAGCGATAGGTGACGTTGAGCGCGTATTCGTCGGTCAGCGCCGCCTGGATGCGCGGCCACGGGCACATATAGAGACAGACCTGCTCGCGCATGTAGCCGGCGAGCGTGTAGGTCGAAACCGTCAGAATGCCGATCCACAGATAGGCGACGAACGGCGCCTGCCCGGTCGCGAGGTCCTTGACCAGCGTCGGCGCGTCGGAAAAATACAGAACCCAGGCGCCGCCGGTCCACCATGCCACCATCAGCCAGAGGAAATGCTTGAGACCTTTGCGGGCGTAAGTCTCGACGGTCCATTTCTGGCTGTCGCGCTTCATGTGCTCGCGGCGGTCGCCCTCGACCAGACGCTCGATGGCGAAGAACAGATCGGTCCACACCGTCTGCGGGCAGAGATAGCCGCACCAGACGCGGCCGGCGAGCGCGTTCATCAGGAACAGGCCGATCGCCGCCAGGATCAGCAGGCCGGTGAGGTAATAGATCTCCTGCGGCCATAGCTCAATGAAGAAGAAATAGAAGCGCCGGCTGGGGAAGTCGATCAGCACCGCCTGCGAAGGCGCGTCGGGCCCGCGATCCCAGCGCACGAACGGCAGCAGATAATAGATACCCAGCGTGAGCGCGAGCACCGCCCACTTGATGTTGCGGAAGAAGCCACGGACGCTCTGCGGATAGACCTCCCGCCGCGCCGCATAGAGCGGAATATCGTCGACGAGGTCGTTGGCCGGGTCTGGCGCGCCAGCCGGCACCGCCGATTTGACTTCCGCCTGCCGCACCAGTTCATCGAGATTGGACATGATTTTTTCCGCTTGGAGTCCCAGCCGGGAAAACATAGCCCCGCCGCGAAAAGCCGTCTTGATATGGCTCAATTGAAAATCCCGGCGCGAGGCCGGGACTTTCGTGTCTTTTCAAATAGTTATACACCCGGTATCAACTCACTTTTCGCCGCCGCCGAAGGTATAGACGTAAACCGCCAGCGCCTTGATGACCGGCTCGCTCAGGCGGCCTTC
>JAQSCR010000458.1 GCA_029945495.1 Pseudolabrys sp.
ACAGAGTGCACACACGAAAAAGGTAGCGCCGCTTGGCGCGCCACACCCTCGATATTTCGAGGGCAGCGAAAAGGGAAGGCGGCCTGCCCGGGGCCTCAAACAATACGGGCGATGAGGCATGTCCGTCACCCTGAGGTGCGAGCGCGGGACGCGCGAGCCTCGAAGGGCGACGGCCCAAACGTTTCGGGGCCGCTCATCCTTCGAGGCTCGGCCTGAAGGCCTCGCACCTCAGGATGTCGGGGACGGATTGGCTGTTTGAAAATTGAATCGGGAAGGGCGCCGAGAGGCGCACGCTTACGACTTTTCCTCAGCCTTCGCCGCGTCCCACAGCGCATCCATCTCGGCCAGGGTCGCGTCTTGCGGCCGCTTGCCATGCGCCGCCAAGGCGCGCTCGATCGAGTGGAAACGGCGCTCGAATTTCAGATTGGTAGCGCGCAGAATTGCTTCCGGATCCGCTTGGAGATGGCGGGCGAGGTTGACCACCGCGAACAACAGATCGCCGACCTCGGCGGCGGCGTGCGCCTTGCTGGCCGTGCCTTTATCCAGGCCGTCGAGCTCGGCCTCGATCTCGTCGGCTTCCTCACGAATTTTGGCCAGCACGGCGCGCGGGTCGTTCCAGTCGAAGCCGACGCGGCCGGCTTTCTCCTGCAGCTTGAGCGCGCGGGTCAATGCGGGCAGGGCCACCGGCACGCCATCAAGCGCACTGATGAGCGCGCTGGCGGGCGAGGCGGCCTCGCCGCCGTTCTGCTTCTCGGCCTTCTCCTGCGCCTTGATCTCTTCCCACATACCCTTGACTGCCGTGGCGGTGTTGCCCTCGGCGTCCGCAAAGACATGCGGATGGCGGCGGATCATCTTGCTGGTGATGGCGTCGACCACGCCGCCGAAATCGAAGGCGCCTTGTTCCTCGGCCAGCCGCGCGTGAAAGGCGACCTGCAGCAGCAGGTCGCCGAGTTCGTCGCGCAGCTCGGCGAGATCGCCGCGCGCGATGGCGTCGGCGACCTCATAGGCTTCCTCGATGGTGTATGGCGTGATCGTCGCGAAATTCTGCTCCAGGTCCCACGGGCAGCCGCTGCCGGGCGTGCGCAGCGCCGCCATGATTTCGATCAGCCGGTCGATGTCGCGCGATGGTTTCACGGGTTATGGATCGCTGTTGCGGGAGCCAGAGGCGGGCCTTCAGACGTTAACGCTAGTGGTCCGATTCTAACATTCGCATCCCTTCGCGGAGACACCTTTGCGAATGTTAGAATCAAAGGACCACTAGCAAGTTATTGTTGCTAGTGGAGCTTTGGATTTGACGTTCGCTTAAGATATTCTCGGCAAGTGGGTAGCGAACGTCAAATCCGCTCCACTAGGCCGGCGATAAAGCCCGCGCCAAGCTCGGTCCAGGCCGGGCTTATCCAAGCCCCGGAGCCCCGGGCGCCATATCCGTAATTCGCATAAGACATATTATGGAATATTTTGTAGGCCCAGGATCGGCACCGAGCTCAAAGAGGACTTTAGCGAGGCTCCGCAGAACCATGAATTTGCTTATATATTCACAGGACTGATGTATTAAAACTCATGCCGTCAAAGCCCGGCTCGATATGCGCCGGCAGCGTCGCGTGCAGCGTCGCGTAGTCCAGATCGGTGTGCATGTCGGTCAGGATCGCGCGCCTGGGTTTGATCCGCGCGATCCAGTCCAAAGCTTCCTCGAGATTGAAATGGCTCGGATGCCGATGCTTGCGCAGCGCGTCGACGATCCAGACGTCGAGCCCTTCGAGCGCCGCGATGCTTTCATCCGGCAGGCTTTTAACGTCGGCCGAGTAGGCCACATTGCCGAAGCGGAAGCCGAGCGACGGGATATCGCCGTGACCCTGCAGGATCGGCAAAACCTCGATCGGGCCGCCCTGCCCGTGAATGGTCACCGCGTGGCCCGGCACCAGACGATGCTCTTTCAGGATCGGTGGATAATTGCTGCCGGGCGGCGTCGAGAAGCAATAGCCGAAGCAGGCGTGCAGGGCGCGCGACGTCGGCTCGTCGACATAGGTGTCGACCTGGCGGCGCTTGTTGACGAACAGCGGCCGCAGATCGTCGAGGCCGTGGGTGTGGTCGGCATGCTCATGGGTGATCAGCACGCCGTCGACCCAGTCGACCTGCGTCTCGATCAGTTGCTCGCGCAGATCGGGCCCGGCATCGACCAGAACGCGCGTCACCTTGCCCGGCCCCTGCGAGCGTTCGACCAGCAAGGCGCAGCGCCGCCGGCGGTTCTTCGGCTCGTTCGGATCGCAGTCGCCCCAGCCGAGCGCGACGCGCGGCACGCCCATCGACGAGCCGCAGCCAAGAATCGTAAAGCGCATGGTGAATTCCGGCGTCACGCGGCCACCGCTAATGTCCGTGGGACTTTCGCGAACAGCCGGAAGAAATTCTCCGTGGTCTGTTGCGCGATCTCGTCCGGCGTCACGCCGCGCGTCGCCGCCAGCATTCTGGCAGTCTCGACCACATAAGACGGCTCGTTGCGTTTGCCGCGATAAGGCAGCGGCGCCAGATACGGCGCGTCGGTCTCGACCAGGATGCGGTCGGCCGGCAGGTCCTTGGCGATGTCGCGCAAATCCTGGCCGTTCTTGAAGGTGATGATGCCGGTAAAGCCGATATAGAGACCGAGTTCGATCGCAGTCATCGCCAGTTCGCGGCCGGCGGTGAAGCAATGCAGCACGGCCGGGAAGGCGCCCTGCTTCGTTTCCTCGGTCAATATCCGCGCCATGTCGGCGTCGGCTTCACGCGCATGGATCACCAGCGGCAGTCCGGTCTCGCGCGCCGCGGCGATGTGCTGGCGGAAGCCCTGCGCTTGCGCGTCACGCGGGCTCTTGTCGTAGTGATAGTCGAGCCCGGCCTCGCCGAGCGCGACGATTTTCGGGTGCCGCGTCAGCGCCACCAGCGCCTTGGCATCGATATCGAGTTCCTCATGGGCATTGTGCGGATGGGTGCCGACCGAGCAAAAAATGTCGGGATATTTCTCTGCAATCGCAAGCACCTGCGGTAGTTTCTTCACCCTGGTCGAGATCGTCACCATGCGGCCGATGCCGGCCGCGCGCGCGCGCTCGACCACCGCGTCCAGTTCGGGCGCGAACTCCGGAAAATCGAGGTGGCAATGGCTGTCGACCAGCATTCTACGCCTTGGGCAAGTTGTCCGGCTTCGCCGGTTTGGCGGGTTTGGGCGGTTTCGCCGGTTTGGCCGGCTTTTCCGGTTCGGCTGTTTCCGGCTCGACGTAACGCGGGAAAATGCCCTGCGGCGCCGGCAAAGCGCGGCCATGCGGCAAACGCTTGCCGGAAGCGAGCGCTTCAAAGCCGCGCTCGTCGGCGCCAACGGCCAGCAGATCGAGCAGCTTGGCGGAGGCCGTCGGCATGAAAGGCTGCGCCAGAACGCCGACCTGACGCAGTATCTCGGCGGTCACATAGAGGATCGTCCCCTGCCGCTGCGGATCGGTCTTGGCCTTGGCCCAGGGCTGCTCGGAGGCGAAATAGCGGTTGGCGTCGGCGACCACCGACCAGACCACGTGCAGCACCTGGTGCAACTGCTGGGTCTTCATGTGCTCGCGGGCGGCGTCGATCATCGCGTCTGCGGCGGCGAGAATGGTCTGGTCTTCCGGCGTGAACGCGCCCGGCTCCGGCAGCGTACCGCCGAAAGCCTTGGCCACCATCGACAGCGAGCGCTGCGCCAGATTGCCGAGGTCGTTGGCGAGGTCGGCATTGATGCGGTTGACGATGGCTTCATGGCTGTAATTGCCGTCCTGACCGAACGGCACTTCGCGCATGAAGAAATAGCGCAGCGGATCGACGCCATAAGCCTCAGCCAGTGAGAACGGGTCGATCACATTGCCGACCGACTTCGACATCTTCTCACCGCGGTTGAACAGGAAGCCGTGCGAGAAAATGCGCTTCGGCACGGCGACCCCGGCCGACATCAGGAAGGCCGGCCAATAGACCGCGTGAAAGCGCACGATATCCTTGCCGATGACATGCAAGGCGGCCGGCCAGTAGCGCTTGAACATCTCGCTCTGGTCGTCCGGAAAGCCGACGCCGGTGATGTAATTGGTCAGCGCGTCGACCCAGACATACATGATGTGCTTCGGGTTGCCGGGCACCGGAATGCCCCAGTCGAAAGTCGTGCGCGATAGCGACAGGTCCTTCAGCCCGCCTTTGACGAAACTCGCCACTTCGTTGAGGCGTTCTTTCGGCAGCACGAAGTCGGGCACGTCGGCATAGAGTTTCAGCAGCTTGTCCTGATAGCCCGACAGCTTGAAGAAATAGCTCTCCTCTTCGACCCATTCGACCGGGGTGCCGGTCTTGGTCGCGAGCCGCACCTTGTGCTCGTTGAGATGCGTTTCGTCCTCGGCGTAATAGGCCTCGTCGCGCACCGAATACCAGCCGGCATATTTGTCGAGATAGATATCGCCGTTCTTTTCCATGCGGCGCCAGATTTCCTCCGACGCGCGGTAGTGACGCTCTTCCGTCGTATGAATGAAGTCGTCGTTGGAGCAGTTGAGCGCCTTCACCATCGCCTCGAAGCGCGGCACGTTGCGGTCGCGCAGTTCGCGGGCGGTCAGGCCCTCCTTGGCGGCGGTCTGCTGCATCTTCTGGCCGTGCTCGTCAGTGCCGGTCAGGAAATAGACGTCGTAGCCGTCGAGCCGCATGAACCGGGCAATGGCGTCGGTCGCGATCGCCTCGTAGGCGTGGCCGATATGCGGCACCCCGTTCGGGTAGGAAATGGCGGTCGTGATGTAAAACGGTGTTTTTGCGGGCATATTCGGCTTTTGCAGGAGACGGATGAGGCCGAAAAGGTCCGGCCAGGCGCTGAATCACAGGGTTAGGTAACAACCGCGGACGCCGGCGGCAAGCAAGGCTACGACGGCCGGAATTGCTCGGGACCTTCCAAGCACCGCACCTGGCAGCCCGACATCCGCCCTATCCGGCCTCCCGTATAGGATGTATTATTCCGACTTTGTACCATGGGTAATCGGGAGGCTTAGATGGCTTCGACAGGGCGCGCGATCAATCGGCTTGCTTTCGGGCTTTGCGTTGGCGGTTTGGTCTTTTCCCTTACCGGTCCGGCGGCCGCGCAGACGGCGACCAGCGTGTCACTGGTCCAGCAGGATTTCTCAGATTGCACGAATGCGAACGTCAAGGACAATGGCGGCGGCGCGCCCGGCGGCACGGTCAACATCTTGCGCAACGGCGACGGCACCACGAGTCCGAAGATCGGCATGTCGGCGGTTCCGAGCACCACCTATCATTTCTTCCTGAAATGCGTGCGTGTGCTCGGCGACATCACGACCGACGAAGACGGCATCGGCCAAGCTTCTTTCACGCTGCCGGCAGGCGCGGTCGGTCCGGTTCTCGCCTTCGATTCTTATCCGGAAGGCGCGCCGGCGGGCAATAAATTCCAAAGCGTGCAGGTGCATTTGCCCTGAGCGGCGGGCTGGCGAAAAGTTTCGGCCCGCGTCTCATGCGGCGCGGGCCGTTGATCGCTGGCAGACGACTTAGGCGATAACCAGCGCCGAGTGGATATCGGCGATCACCTCGTGGTGCGCTGATACGATTTGCGCCTCGATGTCGTAGGTGCCCGTCGCCCCGATCGGTCCGGTTTGGATGCCGTGGGTGTGTGGGTCGACATCGATGAGGTTCTGGTAGAATGCCAGATTCTGCGAGTTCTGCGTTACATATTGATTGCCGCCATCGTCGCCGATCACGATGTTGTTGTGGGAGTCCTGCCATACGACATGTGATCCGCCTGTATTGTGCACCGTATCGTACACGGCATGCAGGGTCAGCGGGTCGTTGTCCTGGGTCGGATCGAGATCGATCTTGAAGATGAACTGCCCGCCCGACATCAGGAACTGCTGAATCGTCTGGTGCGAACCGGGTCCGACGCCGGTGTCGAAACTGAAGTCGAAGCTCGTCGCGGCGCGGTTGGCGTTCGCAGTCGATACGCCGTGGTCGGCGTCGACTACCTGCGCTCCGGCCGGCATGTTATAGATGAGAACGCCGTCATCGTTCACCGCGACCGGCTGCACCGTATCGCCCTGCCGATAGTGGACGTCCGTCCCCAACTGGAACGCGCCGTCGGTCTGGGTCTCCCAGCCGGCGGCCGGATTGCCGGCGCCGTTCAAGGTGTGCCCGTGGCCGTCGGTTGCCGTCACGTCCAGTGTGGCGCCGAGAAAAGTCACCGGCACGTCGTGGCGTTCATTCGGCAAGGCCACGCCACCGATATCGAGCTCGGAGTGGATATCGGCGATCACTTGGTGATGCGGCGATACGATCTGCTCTTCGATATCGAAGAGGCCGGCCGGTCCGATCGGTCCGGTCTGGATGCCGTGCGTGTGCGGGTGGATGTCGATGAGGCTTTGGTAGAATGCGAGATTCTGCGAGTTCTGCGTCACGTATTGATTGCCGCCGTCGTCGGCGATCACGATGTTGTTGTGAGAATCCTCCCACACGATGTGCGATCCGCCGGCGTTGTGGACCGGATCGTACACCGCATGCAGCGTCAGCGGGTAGTTGTCCTGGGTCGCGTCGAGATCGATCTTGAAGATGAACTGTCCGCCCGACATCAGGAACTGCTGAATCGTCTGGTGCGAACCGGGCCCGACGCCGGTGTCGAAGCTGAAGTCGAAACTCGCCGCGGCGCGGTTGGCGTTGGCCGTCGATACGCCGTGAGCCGGGTCGACCACCTGCGCGCCGGCCGGCATGTTGTAGATGAGGACGCCGTCACCGTTCACGGCGACCGACTGCACCGTGTCGCCCTGCCGATAGTGAACATCCGCTGCAAGCTGGAAGGCGCCCTGGTTCTGGATTTCCCAGCCGGCGTCTGGATTGCCGGATCCGTTCAAGGTGTGACCGTGGCCGTCGGTCGCTGTTACATCCAGCTTGGCGTCGAGAATGACCGGCGAAAGATCGTACCGATTGTCAAAGAAACCGTTGTTGAAATCGTGATCGTCGTCATCGTGATCGTGCGTGTCGTGATGGTCGTTATTGTACCGCCAACTGTGCTTGGATATACGCAGCTCCTCACTCTGTTAAAATCCCTGTTTTCGGCAATCCTTTTTCTTGACCCAGTATCAGCTTACCACATGAATTTGACAGGCGTCACCCGACGGTTCGCCCCCGATAAGCCGGCGCTGCGCGCCGTAGCCTGGGCTCGCGGTGACAAATGGGGTGCAATCAGGCTTGGTTACTGGGGCTGCTTAGCGATGGCTTGCGCCCTCGCCTACCAGGTCCCGGCGCCGCGCTCCTCGCGCGCATAGGCCGTGACGGTCGGCGTATAAGACGCGTAGCGCTTCACCGGACCGCGGCCGGTGCGGGCGGCTTCGCGCCACGACATATTGCCGAGTTGCCCGACCACCACCAGGCGATCGACCTCGCCCTTCAGGAACGCCTGCAAGAACTTGTCATAGTTCTTGAACGAGACGCAGCCGTTCGATTGGCCGTTCGGGCCGAGCATATAAGTATGCGCCAGCATGCCGTCGCGGCCGAACATCTTCTTGCTGTCGACCGGGTTCAGGCGAATGGCGCGCACGCCATGGAACAGTTCCTGGCGCATCGTCAAATCATAGATATTGGGCGGCGTCGGCCCGCGCATGCGGACATGGACGAAGCGCGGATCGTCCATCTTGTCGTACAGGCCGGAATGGGCCTCGAGCTTCTGCCCGTTCGGCAGATAGACCGTGCCGGCGGCGATGTCGTAAACGGCGGTGCGGCTGTCGGCGTCCGACAGTGCCAGTTCTTTGGCCGGCTCCTTGATGGGGGCCACCTGCGGCGCGATGCGTTTTTCCGGGATAGCGGCCGGCAGCGGCAACGCAACCGCGACCTGCGTTGGCGCCTTCACCGCTGGCGGCTCGACAGGCGCGCGCGCCAATTCCTGATGCGGCAAATCCTGATGTGCCAATTCCTGATGTGCCATGACCGGCCGCGCCGGCGGCAGAGGGATCGGCGCAGCCTTCGGCGGATCGAGCTTGGCCACCCGCACGGGTGCAGGCGCCGCGGCGATAACCGGCTTCGGCGGGCTCTCGGGGACTTCGACGATCAGCGGCATGCCGCCGGCCAGCCGGGACGGTTGCGTCCGCGCCCACGCGGTCTCGAAATTGGTCTGGGCCGCCCCCGTCGTCGCCGGGTCGTAGCCGGCAAGCGCCAGCCTGCCCGGCCCGCTCGGCGCAGTGGCATGGACGTAAGGGTTGGTGACCACAGCGGAACCGAGGAACCACACCGCGGCAAGAGTCGCCGCAGCGCCCAGTGCGCCGACGGTGGCCACCGCGCCCATGGCCATACCGACGTGGCCGGCGAGCCCTCGCAATACGCGACATCCGCCTCCGGACGCGGCCCGACGGCCCTCAAAGGAAGCTACGCCGTCGAACGTCGCGGTTCTATACGCCATCTACGCTTACCCGAACTCGACTGCTTCCAACACGCCACGGCCGCCCACGCCCGCTGAGCGCGGCGGCCTTTGTTCGGATAAACTATGCAGGGGTTAAGGTTACGCGAAGGTTAAGCAATTCCATCGACTCAGCTATTGGTGACCGTATGACCTCAGCACCATTCAAAATCATCAGCGCCGCCCTCTTCGCCTTTGCTTTGCTTGGCGCGCAAGCCGCGCGGGCCGCGCCGATGAAGTGCAGCGGCGAGGAAAAGACCTGCGTTACAAATTGCAAGAAGGCCGCGCGCGTCGCCGTGTCGGTTTGCGTCACCGGCTGCGGTTCGCGCCTGTCGGCCTGTCTGAAGACAGGCTGCTGGGATAACGGCTCGCAACGCTATTGTGGGCTGACCAAACAATAGTCGGCTAAGGCGGCCGGCGGCGCGACGATGCGCCGGTAAAGATGCCAGGTGGTGTGGCCGAGGACCGGCAGCGTCACCACGAGGCCGAGAAAATACGGCAGGCACGACACGATCATCAGCACCACGATGATCGCCGCCCAGCCGATCATCGGCAGCAGGCAGGTCGCCTTCGCCTGCGCCTTGATCGGCATCAAAGCCACACTCGCCCACCGAGATACCGCCGCACCGCAATATTTTTAAGAATCCGTCATGCGAATCGCCTAGCCTTACGGTCATGGCGGTTCGTCGATTTCGGATCGATAGCAAACCAGGTCAGTCGGGACCAAAGCGCTCCCGGACGCCGGTTTTTCAGCCGCCACAAACGCAAATACCAGCATTCCAATTGGCACGCTCAATGCATCTAACACGGTGCCGCCATGCGGCATGCTGGCCTATGCGTTTCGCTTCGTGCGCCCCCTGCAGTCCATCATAAGGAGTCGGCCTTGGGTAAGAACCTGAACAAGAAGAGACGCCGTAACGATCGTTTGTCTGGTTCCGCCGAGATCATCAATTTTCAGCACAGCAAGTTCGAAACCGAGAGGGTGCTGCCGCCGATCAAAGCGCTCAATCCGACCCAAGCCGACTATCTCGACGCCCTGCGCAAATGCCCGCAGGTGATCGTTCTCGGGCCGGCCGGCACCGGCAAGACCTGGATCGCTGCTACGCACGCCGCCGACCTGTTCCGCAACCGCCGCATCGAAAAGATCATCCTGACACGCCCGAACGTGCCATGCGGCCGCTCACTCGGTTATTTCCCCGGCTCGCTCGAGGATAAATTCGCGCCATGGGCCGCGCCAGTCGCCGAAGCGATCAAGGAGCGCATCGGCAAGGCCGCCTACGATATCGCACTCAAGAACGGCAGCATCGAACTGGTGCCATTCGAGGTGATGCGCGGGCGTTCGTGGAAAAATGCCTTCGTGCTGCTCGACGAAGCGCAAAACGCGACGCCGGCCGAGATCAAGACCTTCCTCACCCGCATCGGCGAGGACTGCACCGTGGTCATCAACGGCGACATCAGCCAATGCGATCTCGACGCCGGCTCCGGTCTGCGTACGATCATCGAGATGATCGAGCGTCAGAACCTGCCGGTGCCGGTGGTTGAATTCACCCGCGGCGACATCGTCCGCTCCGGCATCTGCGCGATGTGGGTGAACGCTTTCGAGGAGGCCCACCTCTGATATAGCCGGGATCGATTGAGCCGGGGGCAACGCGCCCTCGGCTACCTTGTGCGCGGCGAAAAAAACGGGAGACTGCGCCTCCCGTTCTCTTCGCACGAGGCTCCTCCATGAGCGCGTTGTCAGTTTCGTCGGCCATCGATCCCGCCCATGTGGCGGTCAGCGCGCCGGTTCCCGGTTCGCGCTATCCGGTCGATCTCATGTATGTCGAGATGGTCGACGGCGCCTACATCCCGATCGGACTGCGCAAGCCGGAAGGGCCCGGGCCGTTCCCGCTGATCCTGTTTGCCACGGGAAACGGCGGCGGCGGTATGGCCATGCTGCGCGACCACATCGACACCAAGAGCTGGACCCAGGACCAACTGCTCGACGCCGGTTACGCGGTCGCCTGGATGCGCTACCGCGCCGAGGTCGACTATGCCTATGACCGGATCGGCAAACTGATCCAGTCGGGACGCCAGCAGCGCCAGCTGTTCAACCGCGGCCCGCTCGAATATGAGGACGCCATCGCGGTCGCCGAATACGCCAAGACGCTCCCCTTTATCGACGGCAACCGGCTCGGCTATATCGGCGTCAGCCATGGCGGCGAAATGGCGCTCAAGATCGCGTCGGAATATCACGGCTTCAAGGCGTTTGTTGCCAGCGAGCCGGCGAGCCACGAGTTCCTGCGCCTGCGGCCGGACGAAACCGCCCATGTCGATCCCAAGACCGGCCTGCTGAATGTCGAGAAGATGCTGATGCGAGACGCCGCCAAAGTGCGCCCGCGCATTACCGAGGACGTCGCGCGCGCGCGGGTCGCGCCGATCGATACGCCGTTCTTCGTGCAGGGGCGCGATGACGACGAATTGCAGGGCATTTTCCGCGTCAGCTACGATTTGCTGCACGAAATGGGCAAGGACGCGATCTGGAAGAGCTACGACCACCCGCTGCACGGGTTTATCTTCCCGGTCCGCGATGCGGATGGCGCCTATCGGCCCGATGCCGTGCAACTTCAGGCGTTTGCCGACACCAAGGCCTTTTTCGACAAATACCTGAAGGCGTGAAACCGGGCGCTAACCGCCCCCAGGCAGCGTCGCGCTAAATCGGGTAAATCGACGCCAATGGTGTTGAAGAATGGGCTCCGGCGCGCCATATAAGCCCCGGACTGTCCCCCTCAGGAGAATCACTTGCCACACTTTAGAAGCCCCGACGTATTGGAGCGTCGGAATAACGCTGCCGCCGTCAAAAAGGCGATGTTGGAAAAGTTCAAGGCCGCCGCCCAGGATCCCACCCTCGAAGAGCAGCGCCTCAAGCGTCTCGCCATTGCCGAAGCCCGCGACGCCCGTATGGCCGAACGCGAAGCCGCCCGCAAAGTGCGCGATGCAGAACTCGCCGTGCTCGCCGCCGCCGAAGCCGAACGTCAGGCCAAGGCCAAGCGCGAAGCCGAAGAGCTTGAGGCCCTGATCGCCGTCGAAAAGGAAGCCGCCGAAGAGGCCCTGCTGGCCGACCAGAAGGCCGCGCGCGACGCGCGCTATGCCGCGCGCAAGGCGGCCAAGAAGGAACGGCGGCGGGGCTACTAACCTCCGTCCCCTGCCTCACACCGGTTAGACCTGCTGACGAGCGGCGCGATCCTGTCGGATCAAGCGCCGCTCTTCTGCAATCCGCGCTCATTGTCAACGATGTAGTCGCGTATCACCGGCACGTCGTCGCGTTTTCGCGACAGCAGCAATTGAAACACCATGTTGGAGCCGTTGAGAAAGCCAAGCTCGACCGCGCCGAGATAGAACTCCCACATCCGCGCGAAGCGCTCGCCCATCATAGCGACGGTCTCGGCCCGGCGCGCCATGAATCGCTGCCGCCAATGCCGGATCGTCCAGTAATAATGCAAACGTAATACCTCGCAGTCCGCGACCCAGAGGTGCGTGCGTTCGGTCGAGGCGAATACTTCCGACAGCGCCGGAACGTAGCCGCCCGGAAAAATGTACTTGCGAATGAACGGCGCGGTCGAACCGGGCGGCGACATCCGCCCGATCGCGTGCACCATGGCGAAGCCGCCGGGCGCCAGCAGGTCCTGCACTTTGTTGAAATAGTCGTCGAAGTAATGCACGCCGACATGCTCCATCATGCCGACCGACACCACCCGATCGAATTGTCCCGAGAGTTCACGATAATCTTGCTCGACGAATGTCACTTTATCGGTGACGCCCGCGGCCTGCGCACGCTGTCGTGAATGTGCAAGCTGCTCCGGCGAGACATTGATCGCGGTGACGCGGACGCCGCAGGTTTGCGCCAGGTAGATCGCCAGCGCGCCCCAGCCGGAGCCGATTTCGGCGACCGTCATGCCCGGCGACAGATCAAGCTTCGCCGCGATATGCCGCAGCTTGTTCTTTTGCGCTGCCGCCAGATCCTCATCGGGATGGCTGAAATAGCCGCACGAATAGCTCATCGTCTCGTCCAGCCATAACGCATAGAACGCGGCCGGATGGTCGTAGTGGTCGCGTGCATTCTTCGCCGCGCGCCCCAGCGGATTGGATTGGTGAACGCCGCGCAAGGCGCGCCATGCCGAGCGCAGCGCCTGTTGCAGCGGATGCGAGGCGAGTCCCTGCCGGTTGACCGAGAACAGCAGCAAGAGATCGTAGATCGACGAGCCGTCCTCGAACACCAGCCGGCCATCCATATAGGCCTCGCCAGTCGCCAGTTCGGGATTGAAGAACAGCTCGCGCTCGACCTTGGCATCCATCAGGCGGATGCTGACCGATGGGCCATCGGCGCCGCTGCCGAAACGATGTTCGGCGCCGTCATGCGTGCGCAGGATAAGCCGGCCGTGCCTGACGAAACGGCGCAGCAGATGCGGTAGAACAAGCATGGGTGGAGTTCCAACTCATCGACGTCTTCGGGGTGGATCACCGCATACCCTTCGCAGGCGGTCAATCCCTGCAGGGCTTTACGTCAGGCCCGGGCTG
>JAQSCR010000459.1:0-229 GCA_029945495.1 Pseudolabrys sp.
GCTATGGGGTTGTTGTGACCCCGGCGTTCCGCGCGCCCTCGTTTATCGGGGGCGATGGAGGAAGGCGGATTTGGACGACGGCCTGCCCGGGGCCAGTAAAGAACACGGGCGATGAATCACGTCTGCTTCTCTTCACCTCTCCCATAGGGTGAGGTCGGCGCGCCACTTGGCGGACCGGGTGAGGGGTTACAGACCATCGAGACCGAAACCCCTCACCCCGCGCGCGCTC
>JAQSCR010000459.1:239-8331 GCA_029945495.1 Pseudolabrys sp.
CGGCAAATTAGTTGCTCAAGTCGGCTATAGCCGACTTGAGACGGCGGGGACCCAGCGCCTAAAAGCGAAGCGTTGGATGCCCGCCTTCGCGGGCATGACAACGGAGCACAAAACCCCCTACCATC
The DNA here is from genome assembly GCA_029945495.1 of Pseudolabrys sp. Taxonomy (GTDB): domain Bacteria; phylum Pseudomonadota; class Alphaproteobacteria; order Rhizobiales; family Xanthobacteraceae; genus Pseudolabrys. The sequence continues at coordinate 365 of JAQSCR010000459.1, forward strand.
CACCTCCCGGTTTCCGCCCTCACACCGAACGAGCCTCACCATGTCGCAACGCATCGCCGTCATCGGCGCCGGCACTATCGGCGCCAGCTGGGCCGCCATCTTTCTCGCGCGCGGCCATGACGTCGCGGCCAGCGATCCCTCTCCAAACGGCGAGGCCTTCGCCCGCCGCTTCATCGACAATGCCTGGCCGACCTTGCAGGCGCTCGGTCTCGTCGTGCCCGGCGCTTCGCCAACGCGCTTTTCGTTTCACGCCACGCCGGCCGCGGCCTGCCAAGGCGCCGCCTTCGTGCAGGAAAGCGGCCCGGAGCGCGAGGACATCAAGATCGAAACCTTCGCCGCCATCGATGCCGCATTGCCCAAGGACGTCGTCATCGCCTCGAGTTCGTCCGGGCTGCTGATCACGCGCGTCACCGTCAAGTGCAAGCACCCGGAGCGCTGCGTCATCGGTCATCCGTTCAACCCGCCGCATCTCATCCCGCTGGTCGAATTGGTCGGCGGCGAGAAGACTTCCGCCGCGGCGATCGCCAAGGCGATGGAATTCTATCGCGCGCTCGGCAAACATCCGATCCATATCAAGAAGGAAGTGCGCGGCCACGTCGCCAATCGGCTGCAGGCGGCGCTGTGGCGCGAGGCGGTGTCACTGGTTGCGGATGGCGTGGTGTCGGTCGCCGATGCCGACGCGGCGATCGCCTATGGCCCGGGCCTGCGCTGGGCCTTGATGGGGCCGCATCTGACGTTTCATCTGGCCGGCGGCGAAGGCGGCATGGCGCACTTCATGTCGCATCTCGGCCCGGCGGTGCAGAGCTGGATCGACGATCTCGGCAATCCGAAGCTCGCCGACGTGCAGCAGGTCATCATCGACGGCGTCACTCAGGAAGCAAACGGCCGCACCATTTCCGAACTGCAGAAATGGCGCGACCGCAAATTAATCGAAATTCTCAAAGTGTCGGCTTCACCGTGAAGCGTTTGGCCTTGACGTTATTTCATCGACAGCGCGAGACCGCTGAGATCGGCGCTGACGATCAGGCCGGCCTGGCGGCCCGACAGCGTCAGAATCGCGCCGTTCTGGTTGGTCAGCACCACGGCCTGCGCGCCGCGGCCGACGGCGGCGCCGACGCCACCCTGGCCATAGACGCCGGCGACATCACCCGGACGACGGATGTTGGAAACGGTGCCGTAGAAATTGGTTTCCGACGCGCCGAAGGTGAAGCCGTAGCTGATGCCGCCGATCGACAGCGGATACTGCCGGCCATGGAACGTCAGCGTACCGCTGCCGCCCGATCCGCCGATCACGAAGCCGGCCTTGACGATGCGAAGATGGATCCGGCCGCTATCGGCCATCGCCGCGGTGGAAGCGCTGATGCCGAACAAGGCGGTGAGCGCAATGAGGCCGGCCCGTAAACCGTTGGAAAGGCGCATGGAAATTCTCCTGATGGCCCGGGGCCTGTTCAAGGGCGCAGCGGGCGAGCGGCTCAGCCACCGTTTGACGTCAAACGGCGCCCAAAAAGCCACGGGTGGAATCGCAAATGAATAATACCGTCGCGGTCCCAAAGTTCCATGACCCAGGTCAAAAAGTTCCGCCCCGCTTGCGCGGCGGCGAACCGGCCCAACCGGTTCTAGCGCTTGAACAATCCCATGATCGCGGCTTTCGCCAGCGTGTTGAAATGCAGGTTGAAGCCAATCACGGCGGCCGCTGTATCGGCGCCGACGTCGAGCTTCTCGACGCCGACCGCGAACACCGTGAACAAATAGCGGTGCGGATGGTCGCCTTCCGGCGGACAAGGGCCCCCATAGCCGGGCTTGCCGAAATCGGTGCGCGTCATCAACGCGCCTTTCGGCAGCGCGCCGCCGGCGCTGCCGGCCCCGAGCTTGAGCTCGATTACGTCGGCGGGAATGTTCACCACCAGCCAATGCCAGAAGCCGGAGCCGGTCGGCGCGTCGGGGTCGTAGCAGGTGACGGCGAAACTCTTGGTGCCGGCCGGCGCCCCGGTCCATGTCAGATGCGGCGATTGATTGCCGCCGGCGCAGCCGAAACCGAAATCCGACGACAGGATGAAATCCTTGCCGAGATAGTCGCCGTCCTTGAAACTGTTGCTGCTGACTTTGAAAGTCATGGCCGGTCTCCCTTACTGCTGGTTGTGCAAAGCGTAGCCGAATGCGGGCAAAGTGCCTACTCTTGCGATTCGCGTAACCGGACCTTCCCCCGATGAATGCTCTTTTCAACGCCGATCTGCCGGTCAATCTGTTCGACGGCGCGGTCTACGTCTGTCTGGCGGTCGCCGTCATTGCCGGTTTTCGCTCCGGCCTGTTGCGCAGCCTCGCCACCATCTTCGGCTACGTGATCGCAGCGCCGATCGCGGTCGCGATTATGCCGTACCTCACGCCGTTTATCGCCGAGCGTTTCAAGCTGCCGCCGGCGCAGATGTCACTGGCGTTCTTCGTGGTGTTTCTGGTCATCGGCTTTGTCGTCGCCGTGCTGTTGCGCAGCGCGGTCAGCGAAATTTCCGGCAACCATATCAGCGCGCCCGATCGCGCCGCCGGCGCCTTTCTCGGCGCCATCCGCGTCGTGCTGCTGGCGGTGGTGATGGTGCTGGTGTTCGAGCGCATCATTCCGGCCGGACGCGAGCCGGCGTTTCTGGCCGGTTCCAGATTGCGCCCGGTCTTGGCGGCAGCGGGACAGGAAGGCCTGCGCAAGCTGCCGCCGGACGTCACCGAATTCATCGATCGCATGAAGCGCGAAAAAGGATTGTAGGCTCGCGTGGCCGAGTGGCCGATCAAGTGTCCGAATACCGGCGCTTTGGGCCTGTGCAACCAACCGCCGGCCCGCTACGTTGGCACTCTGAGATCATGCTCCAATCCGCGAGGCGTCGCATGTCCAAGGTTACCTACGAGATCGTCGAACACGATGGCGGCTGGGCTTACAAGGTCGACGGCGTCTTCTCCGAACCGTTCCCGACCCACGCGGCCGCGCTGAAAGCCGCGCAGCAGGCCGCTTCCGAACAGCGCGTTCCCGGTCACACCGAGGAAATCCAGTTCGAGGATGAAAAAGGCCGTTGGCACACCGAGACCGCCAGTGGCAGCGACCGGCCCGACACCTCGGTCAAGGACAAGGGCTAGCCAAGAACCAGCGAAGCGCAATCGCCGGCGTTCGCCTCAATCCCACAGCCCGTAACTCGCCCATTTGGCTTCCGGGATTTCGCCGCCGATCGCGTATTTGAACGACAGCACCTGCAAATGATCGGGCGAAGCCGAGCAGGTATAGGTCAAAGCGTACCATTTGTTGCGGCTGCGGAACGCGCCGCTGGTGGCCACGATCGTGTCACTCTTCACCTTGACGTCGGCGCCGGCGTTGGCGACGGCCCGATCGGGCCGGAAGTTGCGCGAATCCTTGCGGATGCTCGTCAGCGCGGTGTAGTCGCACAGTTGTTCCAGCCGCTCGGCCGGCGCCAGCATGCGCAGGCTTCGCTCGAACCGCGCATCGGCGGCGGCGGCTGGTAACGACACGTGGCACAACAACACCAAGGCCGCACCGATCGCCGCTTTCCAAACTCGCATGCAACTGCCCTCTCGGCTACGGCCCCTGCGGGCCGACTTACGCGGTGCCCATGGCCAAGACAACACCTAAGGCAGCCTGTGGATCAGGAATATTTCGGGTCACGGTCGAGCAGTTCGATCGAGATGCCCTGCGGCCCGCGCAGAAAGCAGATCTTGATGCCGGGACGCGGAACATGCGGTTCCTTGGTGAATTCGACGCCCTTGGCCTTAAGTTCCGCCGCGACCGCATCGATGTTGGACACCGTCAGGCCGAAATGATCGAGGCCCTGATAGGGCGTCACCGGCGGCGCATTGACGCCGTCACCGGGCGTGACCGGCGCCAGAAAAATATTGGCGCCGCCCAGACTGATGTCGATGCGCGGCGTGCCCTGCTGCGTGCTGCGGGTCACCTGGGCGCCAAACATGCGCTCGAACCATTGCGCGGTCGCCTCCGCGTCCGGCGTGCGCAGATGGACGTGGTCCCAAATGTAGGTCGGCATGTCGTTATCCCCTCGCGAAGCGTGGCGGCAATCTAGAACAGGCCGGAGGCAAAAGTCACACGTTCCGGGGCAAATTCCGTTGCAGATACCGTTTCATGCCGGTCCGCATGGCGAGGATGCGTAAAGGCGCTGTAAACAGCGAGCACGACACAACTCCGTCCGGCCACGCGAATGTGATGGCCGGCAACGCCCGCGAGGCAGTTGCCGGGATGGGGCTATTTCAGCAACACTCATGCACCGTGCGAATCACGCCGGTGGAAACAAAAAATCCTGGATATCCGACGATGCAATATGCCCCGTTTTCGACCGTGGCCGATTCCCGCAGTGGCGCCGCGTTGCGCCGCAGGCTCGGCGCGCTGGCCTGTCTGGCCGTCGTCGCGGCTTTGCTCTCCGGCTGCCAGACCGATGGCGCTCCCTCAAATCCGCTGAGTGAACTCGCTACCTTTAACGACAAGAAAGCCGAGCCGGCCAAGCCGCCGGAGCCACCGATGACGCGCTCGCGCGCCGCCATGGAATGCTGGATGAAGACCGAAAAAGGCCGTGGCGATGGCGATCTCGACAAGCGCGCCGACATCGTCAACAAGTGCATCGACGAGAAATTAAAGACGGTCCAGGCATCGCCCAAATCCTGAGGCCGAAAGCGCCGGCGGGACCTTAAGGACCGCGGGCCCGATTGCGCCTGATACGAGTTGGGCCCGGTCCTGTTCACAGAACCTGCCGACCCCCTTGCCGAATGTCCAGCGTCGGATCACCATCGCCCGGTTTACAACCGCGCCCATGATTCTCGACCGTTTCCGGCAGAAATCATGCGCCAGCCAATACCAGGGGTTCGTCATGGCAAAGGGTCAGATGCGCGTGCCGAAGGAAAAGAAAAAGCCGAAGGCCGACAAGGACAAGCCGAAGCAGGTGTCCGCCTATAAAGCGTCACAGTCGTCGGGTTCAGCCGGCAAGAAATAGCGCGCACGGCATTAGAAAAAAAATCGCCTGTCCGGCCATCGGCTGGGCAGGCTTTTTTTTGGGCAGCGCCGGCACGCGCGCAGCCGTCGCAAAAACATCACACCACAAACCATCCCGGCGCACTGCCCCGGCATTTCCACACCTTCGCCAAAGTTCCCTGCCAAAGTAATATCCATGAACGAAGGGGTTCGGTGGATGCGGCCAGGGCTACGCGGGATCGGCGGGCGGATCGCTGTCGTGATCCTGTGCGTATGCGTCGTGCCCGCCGCCGGACGGGCGCAACAGGCCGCGCCCACTTCGCCGGAAGTCAGCGTCGGCACGCCGACGGGCGATGCGGCCGAACCCACGCTCAGCGCGGAAGACAACGCCATTGTCGATAATGCCCTGGCGGACGATCCGGCCAGCTTCATCCACGCGCCGGCCAAGCCGCTGCGCCTGCCCGCGCTGGCCAACAGCAAAGCGCTGGATCTCAAGCGCACCGACCGGCCGGACGGCTCCGGCACCGTGATCGTCAAGAAACCGCTGGTGCCCGAATGGGACGCCAATGTCGGTGCCGATCTCGGCCTCGCCGCCAATACGCCATCTGTCTACGATCCCGGAAACCCGCTCGGCGTAACCCGCAACGATCGCAGCAGCGGCGCGGCCTGGGCCTCGGTCGGCGTGCCGAATTTCGCTTCCATCGACGCGCGCGTCGATCCCAACAACGAGCAGGGCCGCGTCGGCACCACCTTCAAGCATTCGCTGCCGGTCGGCGACAGGTTCGCCGTCACGGTGCAGAGCCGCTATTCGGTCACCGAGAACCTAGGCCAGCCGCAAGCCGCGACATCCGATATTCCGCTGCGGCTCGCGCCGTCGAGCGACCCGGCGGCGCCGGTCGCGCGGGTCTGGGGCAATGAAAACTTCGCCAAGCTCGCCATTCTGCCGACCGGTACGACCCTGGGCGCCGGCCTCACCTCGACCAGTACCGATCCGGTCACGCACAACACGCTCAGCGCCGAGCAGAAAATATATGGCCCGCTCGGCGTCACCACCGCGGTGACCGATGTCGGCCGCGCCAGCGAAAGCAGAAGCGTTAGCGCCCGCTTAAAGCTGAGCTGGTAATTCGCGCTATCCGCCGCAATTTAGTCCGCCCCGATCCTGCCCCGCCCCTGCCCCATCTGCGCCGCACTCGCATGCGGCAATCGCCGCCGCTGGGGAGCGAACGCGCAATCGTCTTGCGCCCGTGTAGGAGTTGACCATGACGGCCATGAGACCCGATCGGTTCGGTGCAGATAGAGTTGCTGCGGACAGACTTGAACCCGATAAATTAGGGCCGGAGCGGTACGCGCCGGACCGGCGCCCGAAGGATAAAACTGCTGAGCGACTTCCCGGCGAGCGCATCGCTCCCGAAAAGCTCGGCGACATCGATCAGGCCGCCGCCAACGCATTCGAAGGCGAGATCCGCGAATTCGTGCGGCGTGACGTCACCGCCGTGCGCCGGCCGAACTCCGAGGTGGAAACCGCCGGCGATCCGGTCGCCGATAATCTCAATGCGTTGATCCGGCGTGTGTCAGGAGCCTCGATGGAAGAAATCGACCGCGTTATTCTCGAGCTGCAGAGCGTGCGCGACATGTTGCGCAAGGAGGGCGATCGCGTCAGCCGCGAGGTCGCTGGTTATGCCAGCCTGAGCCACGCGGCGATGACGGCGATGACGGTGATCGCCGACAGCCTGACGCAATGGAAGGGCGAGCCGCCGAAGCCCGCGGTAAGAGCGAACCCGAACCCGAACCCGACTCCGCCGAACCAGGGCCAACGCACTGCCGGCTGACCGGCCACAATGCGAAACGCCATCGCCGGTTGTCCGGCGATGGCGCAATGGCCTTCAGCTCATCGAACTCAGGGCGCAGAGCCAGGCTGCACCGCCGCCGGCATAACTTGCTCGAGCTGCGATTGGCCGTCCTCGATGTGCAGTTTGCCGGACAGATGATCGGCAACGACGACAGCGCCCATCATCATGACGAACAGAGTGGTCGCGCCAAACAGCAGGCCGATCATTCCAAGAGCATTTCTATCGGCCATCGTGGTTCCAAACTATTCGAGAGATTATTCTGGAGATTATTCCAGAACCAATTCAAAGCGATTTAAGCCAAATCAGCCTCGGCGGGGCTGTCTTTATCGCCGGGTAAACGCGGCCAAACCATGGCGGTTCCCCAGCTTTCGGGCTGTGACCGCGATCACAATTGAACGCTTTAAAAAAGGGGATCAGTTGGCGGCGACGGCCTTGTCCGGCTTCACCGCTTTGCGCGGCAGCGGATAATCGGCGCTTTCATAGAGCTGGCGGATGCCGTTGCCGTCGAAGCGCTTTTCTTCGACCTCAAGATAGGCGCCCAGCAACAGTTCCGGGGGCAGTTCTTCCATAGCGAATTGAATCGCCTCCGCCGCAGTCGGAAAACGCTTGTACCCTATGGGACGGCGTGATTTGCGGCTGCGGCTAGGAAATAGTTCTGACGGCGCCCGGTAGTTGATCATCGACATCACAAGAAACTCCTCGATTGCTAATATGACCCGTGGGGAGCGGAAAATCCAGCTTTTGCGCGCCCTGCAGAGCGGTACGGCCGGTCATAGGTAATCTGCATTTTCGGTCAAAAATAATCGGGGCGACCCGGCTTTGGCGCCGCGCCGCTCGTCCCGAGGCCATTTAATTGGCGTTTAATGAACCCCTTATTCGGCCACTTCCGCCACGACTTCGCTGGCGGCGGTATCGGCCAGCAGAACCCGGCTGTTGACGGTCATATATTTGTATTGGCGGACCGCCGATACTTCGACGGCCAGGTCCTGCGGCACGGCGTAAAGCCGGACATTCGACGGAATACGGGTGCCGACGCGATACTCAACCATAGCCTGCGTCGGCGGCTGCTCCGGTTCGCACACGATCGTGCGGTAGAACCTAGCGCTTCACGAATTCTCGCAGATCAATTCAAAAACGTGAGTCTTCTG
>JAQSCR010000459.1:8341-12926 GCA_029945495.1 Pseudolabrys sp.
TTAGCGCGCCTTAACCTTCATCCGACAAAGCCAGCGGCGCCGTCGTCGGCGAACAAACGCACCACCGGTTCCAAGTTTTTGCTGCGGGCCGACATTGGCTGCGTTACCAAAGAGAGGTTGCTGATTCGCGGGGCCCACAATGATCGTCAAATCCCTGTTGGGGTTGTCGCTTGTGTTGAATGTCTCGCTCGAAGTCCAGACGCCGATGCCGGCCAGTCCGGCGGCGTGGTCGCAATTGTCGGTGCGCCAGAAAGAAGCCGCGCTGTTGCCGCTGGTGCTGCGCGTCACCGACTGCATCGTGCGCAAAGTGTCGGCCGACCGCCGTTATAGCAGCGACATCCGGCCGTCCGACGTCAACGACCTGATCGTCGATTCAATTTCCGCCTGCGCCCGTCCGGTGCGCGCGATGATTGACGCGCATAACCGCATGTATGGCGACGGCACCGGCGAAGCGTTCCTGCTGGGACCCTATCTCGACGTGCTGCCGGCGGCGGTGGTCAAGCAGGTCAAGGTCAAATTCAAGTAGCGGCCAGATTGCGCAGCGCCGGCCGCAGCACCAAGGTGATCGGCAGCGTCAGCAGCACGACGGCGGCAACCACCAGCAGCGCCGTGGTGATGCCAAAGGCGTCGCCGAGCAAGCCGTAAATGAACGGCGATACCGCGCCGGCGCCGATCGTGCCGGTATAGAAAATGCCGAAGGCACGCTGGCGCTTGTCCGGCGCGACCAGTTCCGGCACCGAGCCGTACAACACCGACGACGTGCCGTTGAGCGCGATGCCGACCACTGGCAACAGGATCAGAGCGCCCTCCAGCGACAGCGGCAGGATGGCGACAATGGCAATCGCGGTGATCGCCTCGGTCAGCCACACCGTCGCGACCGCGCCGATGCGCGCGCCGATGAAGGCGCACACCAGTTTGCCAACCGCGCCGCCGGCGAACACCAGGGTCAGCGCCACGCCGATGGTCTGGATGCCGGCGCCCTTCGCCGTCAGAACGAATGGCAGAAACGTCAGGAACGCCATACGGGTGGCGCTGTCGATGATGCCGACCGACAGCAGCAGCGGAAAGCCGTAGCTGCGCACCGGGCGCGCGCCGCCGGCGACCGCGTCTTTCTTCGCCGGCGCCGCCGGCTGGTCGCGGAGGCGCGGGATCAGGATATAGATGGCGACCGCGGCCAGCACGCCGAGGCTGCCGAGCAGCGCCACCGCTTCGCGCCAGGACAGCACCAGGAACAGCAGCGAGGCGGCCACCGGCACCCCCCTCTTGCCAATGTCGCCGGCGCAGTTGTAGGTGCCGAGCGCCTTCAGCGAGCGCTTGCCGGAGAAGGCATGCGCGATCAGCGACGAAGCCAGAGGATGCTGGGTGCTGGCGCCCAGCCCGCCAACGAACAGCGCGGCCAACAGCAGCGGGAAGCCCTGACTCAATCCGGCCAGACAATAACCAATGCCGGCAAGCGCAGTGCCGAGCGCAAGCACCAGCGGCGTGCCGTAACGCTCGGCGAGATAGCCGGACGGTATCTGGAAGCCGGCGAGCACGCCGGAAAACACCGACTTCATCGCGCCGAGCACGGCAAAGCCGAGGCCGAATTCAGCCTGCCAGATCGGCAGCATCACATAGATGAGATCGGTATAGCCGTCGTGCAGCGCGTGCGCGCCACAGGCGACGCCGATCGCGCGGTGTTCCTGGCTCTTGCGCAGCGCGGGATCGTCGACGGCGTCGCCGCTGGCGGTCATGCGTTCTCCGGACGGCGTTCGACGAAGGTGGTGCTGGCGAATGAAATCACGGTCGCGCCGTGCTGGGTGATGCCGGTCGTGCGGATCGTCATCAATCCGAAGCCGGGCCGGCTGCCCGACACCCGCAGTTCGGCCACTTCGCTCTTGTAGTCGATAACGTCGCCGGCATAGACCGGCTTCAACCATTTCAGATCGCGGAAGCCGAGCGCCGGGCCGCTGGCGGCAATCGGCTCGCCGCGCGAGCGCGCGGCGTCGCTCTCGGCGCGCCGATAGTCGACGTAGAGCCGCATCCAGGCCGACGCGGTATGCCAGCCGGACGCGCACAGGGCGCCGAAATGCGAGCGCGCCGCTTCTTCTTCATCGACATGAAACAGCTGCGGATCGTAGCGCCGTGCGAAGGATTTTATCCCGTCGGCATTGAACGCGTGCGTGCCGGTCATGAGCACGTCGCCGATCTTGATGTCCTCGAAATACTTCACGCCCGCGCTCCCGGCTCGCGGCGGCCGAGCATCAGCGTGTTGACCTGCGTCATGATGACAGCATCGGCCTCATCCACCATCTCGAACTTGAATTTCACCAGCCCTGCGGTCGGCCGGCTGTTGGAGGCGCGAGATTCCAGCACCGTCGTCCGCAGCCGGATCCGGGTGCCCGGCCGCAGCGGCCGGTGCCAATTGACCTCGTCGACCCCGGGTGAGCCCATCGACGTGGAATTGAGGATGAAGGCATCGGCCATCATGCGCATCAGCAGGCTGCAGGAATGCCAGCCCGAAGCCGCAAGACCGCCCAGAAGCGTGGCGCTAGCTGCCTGTTCGTCGAGATGCATCGGCTGCGGGTCGAACTCGGCGGCGAAGGCGACGATCTCCTCGCGCGTCACCAGGCGCGGGCCATAAAGGGCGACCGCGCCGGGCTCGAAATCTTCCCAATGGAGTTTCGCTTGCGGCACGGCGACGCTTTTAGCGCAGCGCCCCGCGCTTGTCACATGGCCGTCATCGCCGCGGCGCGCAGAGCCGCAGCGCAAATTTAGTTGGCAAACCGGAAATGCAGCACGTCGCCGTCGGCGACCACATATTCCTTGCCTTCCAGCCGCATCTTGCCGGCCTCGCGGGTGCCGGCTTCGCCGCCGTAACGAATATAGTCGTCATAGGCGATGGTCTCGGAGCGGATGAAGCCCTTCTCGAAAGCGGAATGGATCACGCCGGCCGCGGCCGGCGCCTGTGTTCCTTTAGTGATCGTCCAGGCCCGCGTTTCCTTCGGGCCGACGGTGAAATAAGTCACCAGATGCAGCAGCGCGTAGCCGGCCTGCACTAGGCGATCGAGACCGGTTTCCTTCAGGCCGACCGCTTCGAGGTAGTCGGCGCGCTCGCCCTCGGGCAGCGCCGCGATCTCGGATTCGATCTTGGCCGAAATCACCACCGCGACCGCGCCCTCTTCCTTGGCGCGCGCCTCGACCTGGCGCGAGAAATCGTTACCGGTGGCGGCGGACCCTTCCTCGACGTTGCAGGCATAAAGCACCGGCGCCGAGGTCAAGAGGCCGAGCGAGTGGAACATCTTCTCTTCGTCCGGCTTGCGCTCGACCAGCCGCGCCGGCTTGCCTTCGCGCAGCAGCACCAGCGAGCGCTTGACCAGATCGAGCATTTCCTTGGCGAGCTTGGCATCCTCGCCGCTGCCCTTGGCCTTCTTCTCGAGATTGTCGACGCGCTTTTCTAAGGAATCCAGATCGGCCAGCATTAGCTCGGTCTCGATGATCTCGATGTCGGCGATCGGGTCGATCTTGCCTTCGACATGGGTGATGTCGGTATCAACGAAGCAGCGCACCACATGCACGATGGCGTCGACCTCGCGGATGGTGGCGAGAAACTGGTTGCCGAGCCCCTCGCCCTTCGAGGCGCCACGCACCAGGCCGGCGATATCGACGAAGGTAATGCGGGTCGGAATGATCTGCTGCGATTTGGCCATCGCGCATAGCTTCTCAAGCCGCGGATCCGGCACCGCGATCTCGCCGACATTCGGCTCGATGGTGCAGAACGGATAATTGGCGGCCTGCGCCGCCGCCGTCTGAGTAAGCGCATTGAACAAGGTCGACTTGCCGACATTCGGCAGGCCGACGATACCGCATTTGAAACCCATGAAATTCTATCCGCGTCGTTGTCCGGTTAAGTCACTATTTGCTCGTCGGCTCGTCCTTGCCGTCGCCGCCGAAGCCCAAATCCTTGAAGCCCTTGGCGTCCATACTGAGATGAACCTTGTTCTGAAACGTCGAATCCTTAGCCGCCATCAAAAGCCCGGCATTGTCGGCGATCACGTCGCACAAAGTTTCAACCCAGGGCCACTCGCTCTTGGCGAAATCCTGCAGCACGTAATTCTCCACCAGCTTCTTGTCGCCCGGATGGCCGATGCCGAGCCGGACGCGGCGATAGTCGTTGCCGACATGCGCCGAAATCGAGCGCAGGCCGTTGTGGCCGGCATTGCCGCCGCCGGTCTTGACCCGCACTTTCGCAGCCGGCAGTTCGAGCTCATCGTGAAACACCACGACGTCGGCGACGCCGAGCTTGTAGAAGCTCAAAGCTTCGGCCACCGCGCGGCCGGACTCGTTCATGAACGTGCCCGGCAGCAGCAGCAGAACGCGGTCGCCGCCGACCGTGCCTTCCACCGCGACGCCCTGAAAGCGTTTGCGCCAGGGCGCGATGTTGTGGCTGCGCGCGATCGCCTGCACCGCCATGAAACCGATATTGTGGCGGTTGCCGACGTAGCGCGGACCTGGATTGCCGAGGCCGACGAAAAGCAGCATGGGTTAAACGGCGTTGCCGCCTTTGTAACTTTTGAAAAGGCGTCGCCGCCTTGTGACGTGTCGT
>JAQSCR010000460.1 GCA_029945495.1 Pseudolabrys sp.
TAACCGCAACGCCGCCTCCATCCAATAACTACTTCAATTCATTGAATTATTGCCCTGCCGGCCGAACTGGCACGGCGCTTGAATAGAGGAAGACCAGGATGCGCCGGCCTCAGCCGGTGCATCGGGTCCAATGACGGGCCAAATAGCAACGCCGCTGTCCTGAGAGGAGCGCATTTCATGCGCCTCGGGACTGCGGCTTTTTTTATGCGCGGATCGATCAAGCAAGCAAGCGACCAGACCGGGTCACTCGAATGAAAAGGATGACGCTTCCGATGACGACGACCAAAAAGGGCTCCCCGGTAACCGGCGCCGGCATCAGCCGCCGCTCGCTCCTCAAAGCCGGCGCCGGCACCGCCGCGCTGATGAGCGCGATCGGAACGCAATTCCCGTTCGGCGTCCACGTTGCGCAAGCCGCCGGGCCGGAAACGACCAAGGCGATCCTCGGCTACATCGCGCTGATGGATGCCTCGCCGCTGGTGATCGCCAAGGAGAAGGGCATCTTCGCCAAATACGGCATGCCGGACGTCGAAGTCGCCAAACAGGCCTCGTGGGGCGCGACCCGCGACAACATGGTGCTCGGCGGCGCCGCCAACGGCATCGATGGCGCGCATATCCTGACGCCGATGCCTTACCTGATCTCGGCCGGCAAGGTGACGCAGAACAATGTGCCGACGCCGATGTACATCCTGGCGCGCCTCAACCTTGATGCACAGGGGATCTCGGTTTCCAACGAATACAAGGACCTCAAGGTTACCGCCGACGCTTCCGCGCTGAAGGAAGCCTTCGCCAAGAAGAAAGCCGCCGGCAAGGAAGTGAAGATCGCGATGACCTTCCCCGGCGGCACGCACGATCTCTGGCTCCGCTATTGGATCGCGGCTGGCGGCGTCGACCCCGACAAGGACGTCTCCACCATCGTGGTGCCGCCGCCGCAGATGGTGGCGAACATGAAGGTCGGCAACATGGACGCCTTCTGCGTCGGCGAGCCGTGGAACGAGCAACTCGTCAACCAGGGCATCGGATTCACCGCCTGCACCACCGGCGAAATCTGGTCGAAGCATCCGGAAAAGGCGCTCGGCATGCGTGCCGAGTGGGTCGACAAAAACCCGAACGCCGCGAAGGCGCTGCTGATGGCGGTGATGGAGGCGCAGCAATGGTGCGACAGACCGGAGAACCGCCCGGAGATGTCCGAGATCGTCGGCAAGCGGCAATGGTTCAATGTGCCGGTCGCCGACATCATCGGCCGCGCCAAGGGCGACATCAATTACGGCAACGGCCGGATTGAAAAGGGCACGAAGCAATACATGAAGTTCTGGCAGGACCATGCGTCTTACCCGTTCAAGAGCCACGATTCCTGGTTCGTCACCGAGGACATCCGCTGGGGCAAGTTCGAAGCCTCAACCGACGTCAAGGCGATGGTCGGCAAGGTGAACCGCGAAGATCTGTGGCGCGACGCTGCGAAAACCCTCGGTGTCGCCGCCGCTGATATTCCGGCTTCGTCTTCGCGCGGCAAGGAAACCTTTTTCGATGGCAAGGTTTTCGATCCGGAAAACCCGTCCGCCTATCTCAAGAGCCTCGCCATCAAGCGCGTCGAAGTCTGAGCAACCCGGGCCGCCCGTTCGCGGGCGGCCCACTCTAACGTTCAACCGGAGCATTCACGCGATGAATATGCCAGCAGCCAAACCCGACATCTCGGCCAGCATTCCCTCGAGCCCGACGTCGCCCCCGGCTGCGAAAATCGTGACGATGCCGCGCAAGCAGACGGCGATGAATGCGCGCGTCAGCGCGACGCTCGGCAAGATCGCCGCCGCCGTCCTCCCGCCGCTGGTGATGACCGCATTGCTGCTGACGGCGTGGCAGTTGCTGTGCATGCGCTCGGGCGCGACTCTGCCGCCGCCCAGCAAGATCTGGACCGAGGCGCGCGACCTGATCGTAAACCCGTTTTTTGTAGCCGGACCTCAGGACATCGGTCTCGGCTGGCGCGTGCTGATTTCGTTGCAGCGCGTCGCCATCGGCTACGGCTTTGCCGCCCTGTTCGGCATCGCCCTCGGCACCTTGATCGGCCAGTCGGTCTGGGCGATGCGCGGCCTCGATCCTATCTTCCAGGTGCTGCGCACGATCTCGCCTCTGGCCTGGCTGCCGATCTCGCTGGCGGCGTTTCGCGACAGCCAGCCATCGGCGATCTTCGTCATCTTCATCACCTCGGTCTGGCCGATCATCATCAACACCGCGGTCGGCATCCGCAATATCCCGCAGGACTACCGCAACGTCGCCGCGGTGCTGCGGCTCAATCATTTTGAGTTTTTCTGGAAGATCATGATCCCGTCGGCGGCGCCTTACATCTTCACCGGCCTGCGCATCGGCATCGGCCTGTCCTGGCTCGCCATCGTCGCCGCGGAAATGCTCACCGGCGGCGTCGGCATCGGCTTCTTTATCTGGGACGCCTGGAATTCCTCCCGCCTTCCCGACATTTTCGTCGCGCTCGCCTATATCGGCATCGTCGGCTTCGTTCTCGACCGCATTGTCGCCGGCGTTGCTTCCATCGTCACCCGTGGCACGTCAGCGAACTAATTTGGGCCAACCGAGGAACTTGTTCATGACTCATTATTGCAAGATCGACCACGTCGACAAGGTCTTCACCCGCGGCTCGACCTCGACCTGCGTGCTCAAGGAAATTACGCTCGACATCGAGAAGGGCGAGTACGTCTCGATCATCGGCCATTCCGGTTGCGGCAAGTCGACGCTGCTCAACATCGTCGCCGGTCTGACCCGAGCGACCATCGGCGGCATCATCCTGGAAGGCCACGAGGTCAACGAGCCGGGGCCCGACCGCGCCGTCGTGTTTCAGAACCACAGCCTGCTGCCGTGGCTGACGGTCTATGACAACGTCCGGCTCGCAGTCGACAAGGTGTTTGGCCGCTCTAAGTCGCGGGCCGAGCGCGACGCCTGGACGCTGCACAATCTCAATCTGGTGCAGATGACGCACGCCAAGGATAAGCGGCCGTCGGAAATCTCCGGCGGCATGAAGCAGCGTGTCGGTCTGGCTCGTGCGCTGGCGATGGAGCCTAAGATTCTGCTGCTCGACGAGCCATTCGGCGCGCTCGACGCGCTGACGCGCGCGCATCTGCAGGACACGGTGATGGGTCTGCACCAGAAACTCGGCAATACCGTAATGATGATCACCCACGATGTCGACGAGGCGGTGTTGCTGTCCGACCGCATCATCATGATGACCAACGGCCCGGCGGCGCGGATCGGTGAGATTCTCTCGGTGCCGATCGCGCGCCCGCGCAAGCGGCTGGAACTGGTCACCGACCCGACTTTCCTGAAGTGCCGTCAGCGCGTGCTCGAATTCCTCTACGAGCGGCACCGCTTTGTCGAAGCGGCGTAATGCGCATGATCCCGAAAAGTGGGCACCGGTTTTCGGGCAAGATCATGCGCAAAACAAAGGGACTCTTATGAGCGAACCGCTCGTCATCATCGGCAACGGCATGGCCACGATGCGGCTGGTCGAGGAACTGAGCCAGCGCGCGCTTGGCCGCTACGCCATTGCCGTGATCGGCGAGGAGCCGCGGCTGGCTTATAACAGAGTGCTGCTGTCGTCGGTGCTGGCGCGCGAAGTGTCGCGCAACGACATCGAACTTAAGTCCGAGCAGTGGTGGCGCGCGCATGGCGTCACCTTGATGTATGGCCAACGCGCGACCGCGATCGACGCGGATATCCGCCGCGTCAAACTGGCGAATGGTGCAACATTGCCGTTCACCAAACTCGTCTTGGCGACGGGTTCGCGCGCCATCCGGCTCAACGTGCCGGGCATGGATCTTCCCGGCGTGATGACCTTCCGCGATCTCACCGATGTCGCCTCGATTGAAAAGGCGGCTGAAACGCATCGCAAGGCAGTGGTGATCGGCGGCGGGTTGCTCGGGCTGGAAGCCGCTTACGGCCTGGCCAAAGCCGGCATGAAGGTTTCCGTTATTCATCTGATGGACCGCCTCATGGAGCGCCAGCTCGACGCCCGCGGCTCGGCGATGCTGAAGGCCGCGGTCGAGGCCAAGGGCATTGCGGTCCACCTCAATGCCGAAACCGCGGCGATCAAGGGCCATCACCGCGCCGAAGCGGTGACGCTCAAGGACGGCCGCGACATCGCCGCCGATCTGGTGGTGGTCGCGGCCGGCATTCGCGCCAATGCCGATCTGGCGCAGAGCGCCGGGCTCGAAGTCGGCCGCGGCATTGTCGTTGACGATCGGATGCAAACCGGCAAGGCCGGCATCTACGCGATCGGCGAATGCGCCGAGCATCGCGGCATTTGTTACGGCCTGGTTGAACCGGCCTACGAGCAGGCGCGCGTGCTGGCGTCGCATTTGTGCGGCCGGCAGGCGCATTACGACGGCAGCGTGCTCGCCACCAATCTCAAAGTGTCCGGCGTCAGCGTTTTTTCGGCCGGCGATTTCGTCGGTGCGCCCGGCACCGAGCAGATCGTGCTGAGCGATCCCGGCCTCGGCAGCTACAAGAAATTGGTGATCGCCAACGGCAAACTCGTCGGCGCGGTGCTGTTCGGCGATACCGCCGACGGGCTCTGGTATCTCGAATTGATCCGCTCCTGCGTCTCGATTGCCGCGATCCGCGATGACCTGGTGTTCGGTCGCGCGCTGGCCGAACGGTCCCTTCCCAAAGAACTGGCGGCGTGATGTCGAGCGACTTCAGTCCGGACCAGAAACGCTACCTCGAAGGCTTCGCTTCCGGCCTGACCGCGGCGCGCGCCGCGCGCGGCCAGTTGCCGGCGGGCAAGAGCGGTGGCGAGCCGGCCGGGCCGGATGCCGTTCACATCAAGGCGCAAGACCGCACCATCGCTGCTGGCGGCAAGCTGTCCGACCAGGAGAAGATCAAGCGCGAGCAGCATCCGTTCGATGCCTATGGCCGTCTCAAGAGCCAGGCGCGCGGCAACGAAGCGCCGAAGCCGGCGGACAATTTCCGTTGGCGCTATTATGGGCTGTTCTACGTCGCGCCGACGCAGACATCGTATATGTGCCGCTTGCGTATCGCCAATGGCATCCTCACCCATTGGCAATTCTCGGGGCTGGCCGATCTCGCCGACAAATACGCGGGCCCGTACTCGCACGTCACCACGCGCGCCAATCTGCAATTGCGCGAAATCGAGCCGAAGCACGCGGTGGCGGTGGTCGAAGGCATCATGGATCTCGGCCTGGCGTCGCGCGGCTCCGGCGCCGACAATATCCGCAACGTCACCGGCACGCCGACGGCCGGCATCGATCCGCAGGAACTCATCGACACGCGGCCCTACGCGCGCGAGTGGCATCACCACATTCTCAACGAGCGGGCGCTCTATGGCCTGCCGCGCAAGTTCAATGTCGGCTTCGACGGCGCCGGCCGCATTCCGGTGCTGGAAGACACCAACGACATCGGCTTCCAGGCGGTCGAGGTGGGCGAGGGCCATGGCGCCGAGTCCGGTATCTGGTTTCGCCTGGCGCTCGGCGGCATCACCGGCCACCGCGATTTCGCGCGGGACACCGGCGTCATCGTCAGACCGGAGGAAGCGACGGAAGTCGCCGACGCCATCGTGCGCGTCTATATCGAGCACGGCGACCGCACCGATCGCAACAAGTCGCGGCTCAAATATGTGCTCGACGCCTTCGGCTTCGAGAAATTTCTTGCCCATGTCGAGGAAAAGCTCGGCCGCAAGCTCGTGCATGTGCCGGCAGAGGCGATCGCGCCGCGCCCGGTCTATGACCGTTCTGCGCATATCGGTGTGCATCCGCAGAAGCAGCCGGGACTGAACTGGATCGGCGTCGTCTTCCCGGTGGCGCGCATCACCACCGAGCAGATGCGCGGCCTGGCGAAGGTAGCGCAGGATCTCGGCGACGGCGATATCCGTCTGACGGTATGGCAGAACCTGCTGATTTCCGGGGTCGCCGACGACAAGGTCACGCTCGCGGTCGCCGCCATCGAAGCGCTCGGCCTGACGACACAAGCGAGCGCGCTGCGCGCCGGCCTGATCGCCTGCACCGGAGCTGCCGGCTGCCGCTTCGCCGCTGCGCATACCAAGGAAGATGCCGAGCGCATCGCGGCGTGGTGCGAGCCGCGCGTTGCGCTCGACGGCCCGGTGAATATTCATCTCACCGGCTGTCATCATTCCTGCGCGCAGCATTACATCGGCGACATCGGCCTGATCGCCTGTAAGGTCGATGTCGGCGAAGAGGCCGATCCGGTCGAGGGCTATCACGTCCTCATCGGCGGCGGCTTCGGTCCCGAGGCCGGTCTCGGCCGCGACCTCTATCGCGATGTCAAAGCGGACGATGTGCCGCGCACCGTCGAGTGCATGCTGAAAGGTTATCTCACGCACCGCGCCGCGCGCGAGGAAACCTTCCTGACCTTCTCGCGCCGGCACGAGGTCGAAGCGCTGAAACAAATGTTCGACGCGGAGGCGGCCGAATGACCAAGAATGTGCCATCGCCGCTCCCGACACTGGTGCCGGAAACCGCGCCATTCTCCGAGGAACAGCGCAACTGGTTGAACGGCTTTTTCGCCGGGCTGATTTCGCTCGACGCGTCCGGCGTGACAGCACTCACAGGCGACCAGGCTGCGGCGCTGCTCGGCGGCGCGCCGGGCGGGGTGAGCGCCGAGGATGACGATGGCGGCGCGCCCTGGCACGATCAGACCTTGCCGATCACTGAACGGATGAAGCTCGCGGACGGCAAGCCGTTGCGCTGGAAGATGATGGCGGCGATGGCGCAGCAGGACTGCGGCCAGTGCGGCTATGATTGCAAGAACTACTCCGGCGCCATCATCTCCGGCGCCGAGGAGCGGTTGAACCTGTGCGTGCCGGGCGGCAAGGAAACCGCCCGCATGGTCAAGGCGCTGGCCGAAGAATTGAAAGCCGCGCCGAAGGCGACGACGGCCGTTGCCGCGCCAGCAGCCGCTGCGCCCGCGTCGTCGGCTGCGCCGGGCACCTCGCGCGACAATCCGAGCTTCGCCAAGGTGATCTCGCGCCGGCTGCTCAACAAGCCTGGCTCGGAAAAGCAGACCTGGCACGTCGAGTTCGATCTTACCGGCTCCGGCATCGAATACACTGTCGGCGACGCCTTCGGCCTGTTTCCGGCCAACGATCCGGCGCTGGCCGATGCCGTCATCAAGGCGTTTGGAGCGCCGGGCGATTTTCCGATCGGCGAACGCACCTTACGCGAGGTGCTGATCGATGGCGTGTCGCTATCGCCGGCGCCCGATATGCTGTTCCAGTTGTTCTCCTACATCACCGGCGGCGACCGCCGGCAGAAGGCGCGGGCGCTGTCGACCGGCGACGATCCGGACGGCGATGCGGTCACGCTCGACGTGCTGGCGGCGATCGAGAAATTCCCCGGCATTCATCCCGATCCGGAAGCCTTCATCGAGGCGCTCGATCCACTGCAGCCGCGGCTTTATTCGATCTCGTCGTCGCCCAAGACCGTGCCCGGGCGGGTCACGCTGACCGTCGATACCGTGCGCTACAAAATCAGGGACCGTCAGCGGCTTGGCGTCTGTTCGACCATGCTGGCCGAACGCATCGAGCCGGGGGCGGTCCTCAAGGCCTACGTGCAGAAGGCGCATGCCTTCGCTCTGCCGGCCGATCCGGCCGTGCCGATCGTCATGATCGGCCCCGGCACAGGCGTGGCGCCGTTTCGCGCCTTCCTGCAGGAACGCCAGGCGGTCAAGGCGCCGGGCCGCAACTGGCTGTTCTTTGGCCACCAGCGCTCCGACTACGATTTCCTTTATGACGATGAACTCAAAGCCATGCGCGGCAGCGGTCATCTTTCACGGCTGACGCTGGCCTGGTCGCGCGACAGCGGTCAGAAAATCTATGTGCAGGATCGTATGCGCGATTCCGGCCGCGACCTGTGGGAGTGGATCACCGAGGGCGCGCATATCTATGTGTGCGGCGATGCCAAGCGCATGGCCAAGGACGTCGAACTGGCGCTGGTCGATATCGTCGCCCAGCACGGCGCGCGCACGCCGGAGGAGGCGAGCACCTTCGTCAGCGAGCTGAAGAAAAAGGGCCGCTATCAACAGGACGTGTATTGATGAACGCGCCCGCGCAGCATCCGCCGGCTGTGCGCACGACGTGCCCCTATTGCGGCGTCGGCTGCGGCGTGCTGGCCAAGCCGGATGGCCATGGTGGCGCCGTGATCGCCGGCGATCCGGACCATCCGTCGAATTTCGGCCGGTTGTGTTCAAAAGGCTCGGCACTCGGCGAAACGCTCGGCCTCGGTACACGGCTGTTGCATCCGATGCTGCGCCAGAGCGACGGTACGATGGTGCGCGCCGGTTGGGATCAGGCGCTCAACGCCGTCGCCGACGGCTTTGCAAAGACCATCACCCAGCATGGCCCCGACTCGGTCGCGTTCTATCTGTCCGGCCAGTTGCTGACCGAGGATTATTACGTCGCCAACAAGCTGATGAAGGGCTTCATCGGTTCCGGCAACGTCGACACCAATTCGCGGCTGTGCATGGCCTCGTCGGTCGCCGGTCATCGCCGCGCCTTCGGCGCCGACACTGTGCCGGGCACCTACGCCGATCTCGACGAAGCCGATCTCATCATCCTCGTCGGCTCCAACGCCGCCTGGTGCCACCCGGTTCTCTACCAGCGGATGATCGCCAACAAGCGCGCGCGCGGCGCCAAGCTGATCGTCATCGATCCGCGCCGCACCGCGACGGCCGAGGACGCCGATCTGTTTCTGCCGGTCGCGCCGGGCATGGACACCGCGCTGTTCTGCGGCCTGCTGGTGCATCTCGCCGATACTTTGGCGATGGACTACGAATATATCGACGCGCATACGACCGGTCTGCCCGAGGCGCTGGCGCGCGCGCGAGAGATCGCGCCCGACGTGATGGCGACTGCGATTGCCACAGGTTTAGCGCCGGCCGATGTCGTGCGCTTCTTCGCGCTGTTCACGGCGACGGCGAAGACCGTCACCTGCTTTTCGCAAGGCGTAAACCAGTCGGCGCAGGGCACCGACAAGGTGACGACGATCATCAATTGCCATCTCGCCACCGGCCGCATCGGCAGATCGGGCGCGGGGCCGTTCTCGCTGACCGGTCAGCCCAATGCGATGGGCGGTCGCGAAGTCGGCGGGCTCGCCAATCAACTTGCCGCGCATATGAATTTCACGCCGGGCGACATCGACCGTGTCGGCCGGTTCTGGAACGCCTCGCGCATGGCGCAGCGCGAAGGCCTCAAGGCCGTGCAAATGTTCGACGCGGTTCATCGCGGCGAGATCAAGGCGCTGTGGGTGATGGCGACCAATCCGGCGGTGTCGCTGCCGCGCGCCGGCTTCGTGCGCGACGCGCTGGCCAAGCTCGACTTCCTGGTGATTTCCGACAACGTCGTCAGCAACGACACGGTGAAAGCCAACGCGCATATCCTGCTGCCGGCGGCGGCCTGGGGCGAGAAGGACGGCATCGTCACCAATTCCGAGCGGCGCATCTCGCGGCAGCGGCCGTTCCTCGGCCTGCCGGGTGAGGCGAAGCCTGACTGGTGGATCGTCACCCAGGTGGCGCGGCGTATGGGCTTTACCGAAGCCTTCAAATTCGACAGCGCGGCGGACGTGTTTCGCGAACACGCCGAACTTTCCGCTTTCGAAAATAACGGTGCGCGCGATTTCGATATCGGCGCTCTCGCCGCACTCGATGACGGCGAATTCAACGCGCTCGATCCGGTGCAATGGCCGGCGCGCGCGGGCGCGCCGAAAGCCGACACGCGCTTCTTCGCCGACGGAAAATTCTTCACGCCCGACGGCAAGGCGCGCATGGTCGCGCCGGAAATGCCGCGTCCGCAGGCCGATGTGTCGAACGATTTCCCGTTGCGGCTCAATACCGGTCGCATCCGCGACCAGTGGCACACGATGACGCGCTCGGGTCTGAGCCCGCGGCTCGGCGCGCATCTGCCGGAGCCTTTCGTCGAGGTGCATGCCGACGATGCGCAACGCGCCGGGCTGCACCATGGCGGCTTCGCGCGCGTGAACTCGCCCTACGGTTCCTGCGTGCTCAAGGTTGTCGTCAGCGATGGCCAGTTGCGCGGCTCGTTGTTCGCGCCGATCCACTGGAGCGACGAGACCGCGTCGTCGGCGCGTGTCGGCGAACTGGTGACGCCGGCCACCGATCCATTTTCCGGCCAGCCGGAATCGAAAGCAACGCAGGTGGCGATTGCACCGGTGGCGTTTCAATATCGCGGCTTCGTTCTGTCGCGCGCGCGGTTGGCTTTGCCGGCGGAGACCTGGTGGGCGCGCGCCACGATCAACGGCGGTGAGGGGCTGCTGCTGGCGACCAACGACGCGCCGGCGCTCTGGCGCGAGCGCGCCGCCGCGCTGTTCGGCGCGCAGGCCGAGATCGCCGAATATGTCGACGAGCCGCGCGGCAGCTATCGCATGGCGGCTTTCATCGACGGGCGTCTGGTCGGCTGCCTGTTCGTCGGACCGGCCGAGGCCGCGTTGCAATGGGATGCGGTGAAGTTGCTGTTCGAATCCGAGCACATGGGCGAGGCGCAACGCCGCGCCGTGCTGTCGGGAAAATCGACCGATGGCCTGGCCGATCCCGGACCGGTGGTCTGCGCCTGCTTCGGCGTTGGCCTCAACGTCATCCGCGCGGCGATCGCCGACGGCGTTGCCGCCAATGTCGAGGAGATCGGCAAGGCGCTGCGCGCCGGCACCAATTGCGGTTCTTGTTTGCCTGAACTCAAAAGGATAGTTGCCAATGGACGCATCGCGCAAACCGCTTGAAGCGCGGCCGGATCGCAAACCGCTTGAAGCGCGGCCGGATCGAATGGCGAAGCTCGCCCGGCTGCCGGTGTTCCTGGCGCTCGAGGGCAAGCGCGCGCTGCTCGCCGGCGGCAGCGCCGGTGCGGCGTGGAAGGCGGAGCTTTTGTCAGCGGCCGGCGCGCGCGTCGATGTCTATGCCGAGGAAGTCGCCGACGAGATGCGGGCGATGGCAGCCGATGCGCCGGGCGGCGTCATTACGATCATCGGGCGCGCGTGGACTACGGATGATTTGACCGGCGCGGCGGTTGCCATCGGCGCGTTCGAGGATGACGACAGTTCCGCCGCCTTCGCCGCTGCCGCGCGCGCCGCCGGCGTGCCGGTCAATGTCATCGACAGGCCGGCGTTCTGCGATTTTTCCTTCGGCGCCATCGTCAATCGCTCGCCTTTGGTGATCGGCATTTCGACCGACGGCGCCGCACCGGTCTTCGCGCAGGCGATCCGCGCCAAGCTGGAAGCACTGCTGCCGAACGGCTTTGCCGCTTGGGCCGCCGCTGCCGCCAAATGGCGCAACGCGGTGAAACTCTCCGGGCTTTCCTTCTCCGGCCGGCGCAAGTTCTGGCAGGTGTTCACCGCGCATGCGATGCAGAACCCGGCCAGCGCGCCGACGCAAGATCACTTCGCCCGCTTCATCGCCGAAGTGAAGGGCTTGGGCGCCGCCGTCGAAGCCGGTTCGGTCACTCTGGTCGGCGCCGGCCCCGGCGATCCAGAATTGCTGACCTTGCGCGCGGTGCGCGCGCTGCAATCGGCCGACGTGATCTTGTTCGACGATCTGGTGTCGCGCGACGTGCTCGACTTCTCCCGCCGCGAGGCGCGCAAGCTCTTGGTCGGCAAGACCGGCTTCGGCCCGTCCTGCAAGCAGGAAGACATCAACGCGCTGATGGTGTCGCTTGCGAGCCAAGGCAAGCGCGTGGTGCGGCTCAAGGGCGGCGATCCGCTGATCTTCGGCCGTGCCGGCGAGGAGCTCGACGCCTGCAAGGCGGCGAACATCGCAGTCGAGATCGTGCCGGGCATCACCGCGGCGCAAGGCGCGGCGGCGCGCTTGGGATTGTCGCTGACCGACCGCAAGCATTCGCGGCGGCTGCAATACATCACCGGCCACGCGCAGAACGGCCAATTGCCCGACGACATCGACTGGCGCGCGCTCGCCGACACCGCGACGACGACGGCGATCTACATGCCAGTGCGCACACTGGAAGCCCTGGTCACCCGCGCGCTGACTGAGGGCCTCGATCCGTCGACGCCGGCCGCCGCTATCGCCCGCGCAACGCGGCCGGATCAGCAGGTTATCGCGGCGCCCGTCGGCGAACTGCCGGCGCGGATCGCGCAAGCCGCGCTGCCGGGCCCGGTGCTGGTGATGGTCGGGCGCGCGCTGGAAAGTCTCGGCACAGCCCAGGCGCCGTCCAGGGTGGCGCGCGCCTGAAGGCAGATTGGCAGCGCTGGCGCCGGACGGTGGCAATTCCGCCGAAACGCGCTAAAAGGTCCCCTGAAGCGCTCGTAGCTCAGCTGGATAGAGCATCGGACTTCGAATCCGAGGGTCGGGAGTTCGAATCTCTCCGAGCGCGCCAAATAACTGAAACATAACAGCTTTCTCAAACGATATTTTCATCTTGAAAATTAGAGCATCGGAATAGGGTTCTCGAACACAAAGAGATTCCCTCGATTTTTGCAGCGTTTTTTGAGGAGTTGCGCCGAGCGGCGAATGACTAATGGACGACTAAGAAACGGTTGTCCCCACAGCGTGCTTGCGCGTTCTACGTGCCGTGTTTCAATAACAATATATGAAAGTAATTTTTTCAGCATTCGGCAAAAAACTTACCAGCGCAGTGATCGAGCTTCCCGAAAATACAATCGACCGATTTAGATTGCCGCTTGATATGGATGCTCTTTTGCCATCGGCGAAGATGGATGGTTCGATGGTGCCAGACTCGCCTTTGCACAAGATCGGCACCTTTCAATGGACTGGAAATTATTTGCACTACCCGGGACAAAACGAGAGTGCTCGCGACTATGTCCTCGTAGACATCTCATAAAAAAAGCGGGCGGCATTTCTGCCACCCGCCAAACTCACTTCACTTTACGCAGTCGAGCGCTTCTTCCCAATCTTCAGCGCCGCT
>JAQSCR010000461.1 GCA_029945495.1 Pseudolabrys sp.
CTTTTCGGTCGGACGGCCTTCACGCTTGAAGTAGCCGCCCGGGATGCGGCCGGCGGCGTAATATTTTTCCTGATAGTCGACGGTCAGCGGCAGGAAGTCGACGCCTTCGCGCGGCTTCTTGGCGGCGACGACGGTGGCGAGCACGGTGGTGTCGCCGTAGCTGGCGTAGACGGCGCCGTCGGCCTGACGCGCGACGCGGCCGGTCTCGAGGACGAGCGGACGCCCGCCCCAATCGAGTTCAACGCGATGAACTTTAAACATAGTGGTTTTCTCTCATGGTTTCGGCTTTAGCGCCTTAAAGCCATGAGCAAGACGGCGAGAGACTGTCGCGCACGCCCACAGCGGGGTGCGAACAGTGTCTGGCGATCCTGCCATGACTTTAAAGAACATTGCCGTTGTTCGACCGGACGCTTTCGTCCGGTCCCTGATTGTCCGGTGGCGCCATCGCCGCCGGACTTAAATAACGGACGCATTTTGCGTCCGCTTGCGTCTTACAAAAAAACGCGCGGGGCATGAAGCCCCGCGCGCGGATCAATTTAACGGCGGATGCCGAGCTTCTCGATCAGCGCCTTGTAGCGCGCTTCGTCGGTCTTCTTCAGATAGTCGAGCAGCGAGCGCCGCGTCGACACCATCTTCAGCAGACCGCGCCGCGAATGGTTGTCCTTGGTGTGCTGCTTGAAATGGTCGGTCAGCGTATTGATGCGTTCCGACAAAATCGCGACTTGCACTTCCGGCGATCCAGTATCGCCGCTCTTGGTCGCATTGGCCTTGATGACTTCGGCCTTGCGTTCGGTCGTAAGCGACATCGGTTATCCTCTCTTCGGTCCGGCGCTGCCCAACAGCCCGGCCAGGTTAAAAACACGCTTAGGGACGATTTCACCGCGGTCCATTTCGGCAAGGGCCAAGAGTCGGCCTGATACCGTGACATAGACCGGACCGCGAAAATTGGGAGCGTCCCGTCCGCGCAACAAAACGGCTTGGCCCCTTCGGAGCCTTGCCGCATCAGACCCGTCAACAGCCAGCGCCGGGATGTCGTCCAGCGCGGTTTCGACGGGCATGAGCGCGTCGGCGAGGCTTCCCTCACCGGCAGCGGCTCTATGGCACAGAGCCTCCAAATCTTCCAGTAGAATCATGGTTTCGTCGGTAAACGACCCGACCGAGACCCGGCGGAGCGCGCTGACATGGCCGAAACAGCCGAGCGCGCGGCCGATGTCGCGGGCGAGCGAGCGGACATAGGTACCCTTGCCGCATTCGGCCTCGAGGACCGCATGGTCGGCGTCCGGGACCTCAACCAGCTCCAAACGGCCGATATCGACGGTACGGGCCTTCAATTCGACGGTTTGGCCGTCGCGGGCGAGGTCGTAGGCGCGTTCGCCCTCGATTTTGATGGCGGAATACTGCGGCGGCACCTGCTCGATCGTGCCGGTATAGGCCGGCAGGGCGGCGCGGATTTCGTCCGGAGTCGGCCGTTTTTCGCTCGATTCGGTAACCCGGCCCTCGGAATCGTCGGTATCGCGCTCTTCGCCCCACTGGACGGTAAATCGGTACAGTTTGCGGCTGTCCTGGACGAAGGGCACGGTCTTGGTCGCCTCGCCCAGCGCGATCGGCAGGCAGCCGGAGGCGAGCGGATCGAGCGTGCCGGCGTGTCCGGCGCGCTTGGCCGAAAACAGCCGCTTGATGACGCTGACGGCATGGGTCGAGGTCATGCCGACCGGTTTGTCGAGTACCACCCAGCCATGCACGTCGCGCTTGTCGCGGCGGAATTGCTGTTTCTTCGGCCGCGGCTCGCCGCCCGCGTCCTGCGGAACGGCGGCCGGCGGCGCCCCGGCGGGCGCCAGCAGGTCGTTGTCGGTTTTGCTCACTCGTCGTCCTTTTCCAAATCGCGTTCTAAGTCGCGCTTCACGGCCGGCGAGCGCAGCAATCTGTCGATGCGCTCGGCCTCCTCGAACCGGTCGTCGATGTGAAAGCGCAGATCGGGCGCGAATTTGAGATTGACCGCGTGCGCGACTTCGCCGCGCATGTATTTCTTGTTGCGGTCGAGCGCGGCAACCACTTCCTCGGCGTCGCGTCCGGCCAGCGGCATGACATAGACGGTGGCGAGCCGCAGATCGGGCGACATGCGCACTTCCGGGATGGTGATGAGGTGGCCTTCGATCACCGGATCGTGCACTTCGCCGCGCGCCAGCAATTGGGCGACGGCATGGCGCACCAGTTCGCCGACACGCAACTGACGCTGCGACTGGCCGGTCGGGCTCGCGCCTTCGCGCTTGGGCTTCTTGCTTCGTGACATGATAAAACCGATTGAGTTGCAATTCGTCATTCCCGGCCTTGTGCCGGGCATCCACGTCTTGCTTCCTTCACAAGGAAGTCGTGGATGGCCGGGACATAGGCGTTTTCAAACGCCGTTCTTCGAACGGCTATGCCCGGCCATGACGGTGAAAAAGATGGAGCTAGATTTCTAGCGAAGCCGCGAGATTTGGACTCACAGGCTGCGTTGAATCGTCTCCACCCGGTAACATTCGATGACATCGCCGGCGCGCATGTCCTGATAGCCTTCGAAGGCCATACCGCATTCCATGCCGGAAGAGACTTCCTTGACGTCGTCCTTGAAGCGCTTGAGTTGGCTTAGCTTGCCTTCGTGAACAACGACGTTGTCGCGAATGAGGCGCACGCTGGCGCCGCGTTCCACGTTGCCGTCGGTGACGCGGCAGCCGGCGATGTTGCCGACCTTCGACACCTTGAACACTTCGAGAATCTGCGCGTTACCGAGCATGGTTTCGCGAATGGTCGGCGGCAGCAGGCCGGACATGGCCTTTTTTACGTCGTCGACCAGATCGTAGATGATGTTGTAATAGCGGATTTCGATGCCGTTGCGTTCGGCCGATTCGCGCGCTTCCTTGTTGGCGCGCACGTTGAAGGCGATGATCGGCACGCCGGACGCCTCGGCAAGCGTGACGTCGCTTTCCGAAATGCCGCCGACGCCGTCATGCAGCACGCGCGCCGTGACTTCGTCGGTGCCGAGCTTGTCGAGCGCGCCGTTGATTGCTTCGAGCGAACCCTGCACGTCGGCCTTGATGACCAGCGGGAATTCCTTGCGGCCGCTTGTCTTGGCCTGCGCCATCATCTGCTCGAGCGAGCCGCGCATGCCGGTCGTCCGCGTCGAGGACTTCTCGCGCTTCTGGCGCGCCCGATAATCGGTCACTTCACGGGCACGCGCCTCGTTCTCGACGACGGCGAGACGATCGCCGGCATCCGGCGTGCCGGAGAAGCCGAGCACTTCGACCGGAGTCGACGGGCCGGCAGTGGCGATGGTTTCACCGGTGTCGGAAACCAGCGCACGCACGCGGCCCCATTCGGCGCCGGCAACAACGAGATCGCCCACTTTAAGCGTGCCGCGCTGGATCAGCACGGTGGCCACCGGACCGCGGCCGCGATCGAGCTTGGCTTCGATCACGGTGCCTTCGGCCGGACGCTTCGGATTGGCCTTGAGGTCGAGGATTTCGGCCTGCAGCCCCAGCATTTCCAGGAGCTTGTCGATGTTGAGCTTCTTGGTAGCCGAGACTTCGACGTCGACGACGTCGCCGCCGAGTGACTCGACCTGGATCTCGTGCTGCAGCAGTTCGGTGCGCACGCGGTCCGGCTTGGCGTCCGGCTTGTCGATCTTGTTGATCGCGACAATGATCGGAACCTTGGCCGCCTTGGCGTGATGGATCGCTTCCACCGTCTGCGGCATGACGCCGTCATCGGCGGCCACGACCAGCACGACGATATCGGTGACCTTGGCGCCGCGCGCACGCATCGCGGTGAAGGCGGCGTGACCGGGCGTATCGATGAAGGTGATCTTGGTGCCGGACGGCGAGGTAACCTGATAGGCGCCGATGTGCTGGGTGATGCCACCGGCCTCACCCGAAACGACGTCGGCGGCGCGAATGGTGTCGAGCAGCGAGGTCTTGCCGTGATCGACGTGACCCATGACGGTGACCACCGGCGCGCGCGGCAGCATATCGGCCGGATCGTCGGCGACGTCGAACAGACCTTCCTCGACGTCGGCTTCGGCGACGCGGCGAACCGTGTGGCCCATTTCCTCGGCGATGATCTGCGCCGTGTCGGCGTCGATCACGTCGTTGATCGTCACCATCTGACCCTGCTGCATCATCAGGCGGATGACATCGACCGCGCGTTCGGACATGCGGTTGGCGAGATCGGCAATGGTGATTGCTTCGGGGATCGTCACCTCACGCACGAGCTTTTCCTTCGGCTCGTTGGAGGCACCGCCCTTGAGCCGCTGGGTGCGGCGGCGGAACGATGCGACCGAGCGTTCGCGCACTTCGTCGGCGCGCAGAGCGGTAACCAAAGTGAGACGGCCGCGTTCTTTCGGCGGAGCCGCGCGCGGCGCGGCGGGACGAGCCGCTGCCGGACGGGCGGCGCCGGGGGCGCCGGGACGACGCGACACGCGCGGCGCTTCTTCCTCTTCGGCCTCTAACTTCATGCGGCCGGGAACGGGCTTCTTGACCTCTTCCTCGACCGCCAGGCGCTTCTTGGCGACTTCGCCAGCCTTGCGCTTGGATTCTTCTTCGACCTTGTGGCGGGCTTCTTCCTCGCGCTTGCGCGCTTCGGCGGCTTCACGTTCGGCCTGCTCGATGCCTTCTTTGGACGCGCGGCGACGCGCTTCTTCCTCGGCGATCTTGCGTTCTTCGGCTTCACGAACCTTGGAATCGGCCAGCGCATGGGCGCGCGCGACGCGCTCTTCCTCGGTCAGCGTGCGCAGCACGACGCCGGACTTGGGCTCGGGCGGCTTCGGCGCGGGCGCGGGTGCGGCGGCAACCTTCTTCGGCGCCTCGACCGGCGCCGGTTCTGCCTTGGCTTCCGGTCCACCGACGGTGCGGCGCTTCTTGACCTCGACCACAACCTGCTTGCTGCGGCCATGGCTGAAGCTCTGGCGCACCACGCCAGTCTCTGTGCGCGGCTTGAGCGACAAAGTCAGTTTCTTTTCGCCAAGATTTTTAGTGTCGCTCATTCCGTACTGTTTCCTTGCGCACCATCCGTTGGCGCATTCAATTCATGTGCGCCGTCCGTCGGCGCGTTCGCGCTAACTGCATCGGGCGAGTTTCCAGACCGAAAGCGCTCCAGGCGCTTGACGCGAGCGAGAAAAGTCTCGCCCCCGGGTCCGGCAAGCAGGGCAGCATGTACCACATTTGGGCGGTTCAATGCCAAATCCAATTCGCCGCCGGTGAAGGCTGAAATGACGGCGATTTCACTCGATTCATCGCTTCTGGCGCGCCGGAAGGCCTGCATCAGCTTGCGCTTGCCGTCTTCGGCAGCGTCGGAGGCGTGAATCAACGACCGCGCCTCGCCGTGGCCGAGCGCGGCCTCGACCTTGGCGAACCCGCCGATCACGTGGCCTCCCTTGCCGGCCATCGCCAACGCATCGAGCGCGGCGCGCGCCAGCATCCGGTCGGTTTCCCCGGTCAGATCGCCCGCCACCTTGACGTCGCGCTTGAAGCCGCGGGCAAAGACGTTGCGTTTGACCGCCTCGTCGATCGCCGCCCGGCTGGCGGTGATCCAGATGCCGCGGCCCGGCAGCTTGCGCTTGACGTCGGGAACGACCTCACCGGCCGGCCCAACGACAAAGCGGATCATCTCCGACACCGGCAACAGGCTGCGGGTCAGCGCACAGAAGCGTTCCGCGCCCGCGCCGACGCTTGACGCGCCGCGGTCGAGTTCGCTGTCCTGTGCGGTTGCCAACATGCTTGGTGCCGATCTCCTGCTATTTCAACTTACGCATGATCTTATCCGAAAACCGGTTCCCACTTTTCGGGATCATGCGTTAAGCTTCTTCGACCGCAGCTTCGGCTTCCGCCGGCTTGGCCAATTCAGCCTCGGTGACCCAGCCGACCTTCAGACGCGCCTGCATGACGATCGACTCGGCGTCCTCGCGCGAAATGTTGAGGCCATCGAAATAACCCGGCTCGTGCTTGGTTTCGCCGTCCTTGCGTTCGGTCCAGCCGACCAGATCGTCGGTGGCGCAGCCGGCAAGATCCTCGACCGTCTTGACACCGTTTTCGCCGAGCTTGACGAGCATCGCCGTGGTGATGCCGGGTACGTCTGCAACTTCGTCGGCGACGCCCAGTTCCTTGCGCTTGTCGTCCAGTTCAGCCTCCTGTTTGGAAAGATACTCCTTGGCGCGTTCCTGCAGTTCGCGCGCAGTGTCGTCATCGAAGCCTTCGATGCCGGCGATTTCCTTCTCGTCCACCAGCGCGAGTTCCTCGATCGAACCGAAGCCTTCGGCGGCGAGCAGCTGACCGACCACTTCGTCGAGATTGAGCGCCTCGACGAAAATCTTGGTGCGGCTCTCGAACTCGGCGGTGCGGCGCTCGGATTCTTCCTGCTCGGTAAGAATGTCGATGTCCCAGCCGGTCAATTGCGACGCCAGACGCACGTTCTGGCCGCGGCGGCCGATGGCGAGCGACAGCTGCGCATCTGGCACCACGACTTCGATGCGTTCCTTGTCTTCGTCGAGCACGACCTTGGCGACTTCCGCCGGGGCCAGCGCGTTGACCACGAAGGTGGCGATATCGGCCGACCACGGGATGATGTCGATCTTCTCGCCCTGCAGTTCGTTCACAACGGCTTGGACACGAGAGCCTCGCATACCGACGCAGGCGCCGACCGGATCGACCGACGAATCGCGCGAGATCACGGCGATCTTGGCGCGCGAGCCGGGGTCGCGGGCAACCGCCTTGACTTCGACGATGCCGTCATAGATTTCCGGCACTTCCTGCGCGAACAGCTTGGCGGTAAATTGCGGATGCGTGCGCGACAGGAAAATCTGCGGGCCGCGCGGCTCGCGGCGCACGTCGTAGATATAGGCGCGGATGCGGTCGCCGTTGCGGAACACTTCGCGCGGCAGCATTTCGTCCCGCCGCACGATGGCCTCGCCGCGGCCGAGATCGACCACCACGTTGCCGTATTCGACGCGCTTGACGACGCCGTTGACGATCTCGCCGATGCGATCCTTGTATTCGGCATATTGCCGGTCGCGCTCGGCTTCGCGCACCTTCTGGACGATAACCTGCTTGGCCGACTGCGCGGCGATGCGGCCGTATTCCAACGGCGGCAGCGGATCGGCGATGGTGTCGCCGACTTGCGCCGCCGGGTGGCGCTTGCGCGCATCTTCCAACGTGATCTGGTTCGAGGAATTCTCGACCGTCTCGGCCACCAGCATGTGGCGCGACAGGCGCAGTTCGCCGGTCTTCGGTTCGATCTCGGCATGCACGTCGGTCTCGGCGCCGTAACGCGAGCGCGCCGCCTTGGCGATGGCGTCTTCCATCGCCGCGATGACGATGCCGCGGTCGATCGACTTCTCGCGGGCCACCGCATCGGCGATTTGCAACAGTTCGAGCCTGTTGGCACTGACAGCCATAGCTCAGTCTCCTTCTCTCTGTTTATCGAGCAGCGGCCTGCCCGGCTTTCTTGCCGGACTTGCGACGCCGTTGTTCCTTCTTCGCCTCGCGCAATTCGCGCTTGGCGGCCTTCTCGGCGCGCAAAGCCTGCGTCACCAGTTCGTCGGTGAGCACCAGCTTGGCCTCGCCCATATCGCGTATCGGCAACATCACTTCGGCAGCCTGCCCCTCGGCAGCGTCGTCCAGCACAAGCCTGGCGGCCTCGCCGTCGACGCCGGCCAGCACGCCGCGAAAGCGTTTGCGGCCGCCGACCGGAATTTCCATCTCGATTTTCAGCAGATGGCCGGTAAAGCGCTCGAAATCGGATTTGCGCACCAGCGGCCGGTCGATGCCCGGCGAGGAAATTTCCAGCCGGTAGGCGCCGTCCATCGGCTCGTTGACGTCGAAAACCGGCGACAGCGCCCGCGAGATGGTCTCGCAATCTTCCACCGTCCGGGCGTTCCGCCATGATCTGGATGGTGGCGCCTTCGGTGGCGGAAACCTTAATGCGAACAAGGCGATAGCCGAGCTGTTCGATGACCGGCTCGGCTATGCTGCAGACGCGCGCCGGCAGGCCGGGCTCGACAATCAGTCGTGGCTCGGTCGCGTCTGCGGCGGCCCCAAGATGCGTATCCTGGGCCGCTTCCGTCTGAAATGCCTCGCTTGTGGCCATGCTGTAACAAAAAAGAGCGGGCCCCCGGAGGAACCCACTCTCAAAACCCGTTCGGTTATGAGGGTGTCTTGATTGACAGCGGAAATATAGCCGTTTTCCGGCCTCATGCAAGGGTTGAAAGCGTCCCGCAGGCTAACCCTTCCTTCAGGATATACCCATAAATTCGAGCCGATGCGCCCGGTCGGCGCATTTCACAGTCTGTTTGTGGGTTTTAGTATGGGTGCTCCCGCGTCTCTGCTCCCCGAGTTGGAGGAAGTCGTCCAACACGGGACGGCGGAAAAGCGCGCCGAAACATTGCGCCGGATCACCGGCCTGTTTCTCGACGGCGCCACGCAATTCAACGATCACCATGTCGCGCTGTTCGACGACGTCATCGGCTGCCTCATCGTCGAAATCGAAGCCAAGGCTTTGGCCGAACTGGCGCGCCGGTTGGCGCCGGTGCCGAACGCGCCCGCCGGCGTGATGTACGAGCTGGCCAGCAATGACGATATCGACGTCGCCGAGCCCGTGCTCAAGGCCGGCCGCATCGCCGATCCCGATTTGATGACCTTGGCCGAGACCAAGGGTCAGGCGCACTTGTTGGCGCTGTCGGCGCGCCCCGGCATCAACGAAGCTTTGTCCGACATTCTAGTGACGCGCGGCGACCGCGAAGTCGCGCATACGCTGGCGACCAATCATCAGGCGCGCCTGTCGGAAGGCGCATTCACGACCTTGGTCAAGCGCGCCGAGCAGGACGGCGTGCTGGCCGAGAAAGTCGGCCAGCGCACCGACATCCCGCCGCGTCTGTTCCGCCAGCTTTTGATGCAGGCGAGCGACGTGGTGCAGAAGCGGCTGCTTGCGACCGCCAAGCCGGAGACGCAGGCCGAAATCCGAAAGGTGCTGGCCAAGGTCACCGACGAGGTCGGCGCCAAGGCCGCGCCGCGCAACTACACCGCCGCGCTCGCGTCGGTGCGCGCGTTGCACAAGGAACGCAAGCTCACGGAAGCCGACATCGTCACCTATGCCGAGAGCGGCAAATACGAAGAGACCATCGCGGCGCTGGCGACGCTTTGTGCCGTGCCGGTCGAAGTCGTCGATCGCCTGATGAATGGCGAGCGCGCCGATCCGGTGTTGATCCTGGCGCGCTCGGCCAATTTCGGCTGGCCGACGGTGAAGGCGGTGATTTGCGCGCGGCCGGGTCCCAAGCCGTCGACGCAGGTGATCGACGCGGCGTTCGAGAATTTCGAACGGCTGACGGCGGCGACCGCGCAGCGCGTCGTGCGCTTCTGGCAGGTGCGCCAGGGCACTGGAGAGTAAACTCTCCGTTCCCCGGACGCGATGCAGCACGAGCGAAGCGAAATGCTGCTTCGCAGATCCGGGGTCCAGCTTTCTGTTACTCAAATAACCGGGGTCCCGGTTCTGCAGCGCACCGTTCCGTTTCACGTCACGCTGCGCCGCGCCCGGGACACGAGCCTAAACCTTCCGAAAAATAAAATAATTCGGCGCGCGGCCTTCCCGGATGGCTTTCGCCTCATAGCGCGTGCGCGACCAGCCATCCCACGGCTCGCGCCAGTCGGAGGCCACCTCGGCGGTCCAGACAAAATCAGGCGAGCGCATGATGCGCGCCAGCGCATATGAGCCGTAGCTGGCAATGTCGGTGGCAAAGCGCAGCTCGCCGCCGCTTTTGAGAAGGCGCGCCAGCCGCACCAATGTATCGTCCTGAATGAAGCGCCGCTTCCATTGCCGGCGCTTCGGCCACGGATCGGGATACAACAGATCGATGCGCGCGAAGCAGCCTTCCGGCAGCCAGTGGATCAGGTCACTGGCGTCGCCGTGATGCAGGCGCACATTCTCAAGATCGTTGTCGTCGATGGCGACCAGCGCCTTGCCGATGGCGTTGAGAAAACCGTCGGCGCCGATGAAGCCGGCCCCCGGGTGCGCCAAAGCCTGCGCGATCAAATGCTCGGCTCCGCCGAAGCCGATTTCCAGCCGCAGGATTTCAGGCTTGTGCGGAAACAGACTCGCCAGATCGGCCGGCGCCGGCTTGGTCAGATCGAAGGCGAGCTTCGGCAGCAAGTCTTCGAACAGCTCGATCTGCCGCGCGCGCAGCGGATGGCCCTTCTTGCGCCCGAAGAAGGCGCGCTGCGATGAATCGTTGCTGTCGTGGTGTTCGTTCATGGCGGCGACGACCATAATCGAGTGAGCTGAAAAAGCGAATGCCCCGCTTTAGGCGGGGCATTCCAGCAAATCAGTTGATTAAGATGCTTATTTGCAGGCGCGGCGGATCGCGTCGGCGAGATCGGTCTTCTCCCAGGAGAAGCCGCCGTCCTTGTCCGGCGCGCGGCCGAAATGGCCGTAAGCCGCGGTGCGCCGGTAGATCGGCTTGTTCAGCTTGAGCGTGCGGCGGATGTTGGTCGGCGTCAGCCGGAACAACTGTGGCAGGATCTTCTCGAGCTTCTTCTCATCGACCTGGCCGGTGCCGTGCAGGTCGACCAGCACCGACATTGGATCGGCAACGCCGATGGCGTAGGCGACCTGAATGGTGCAGCGCTCGGCAACGCCCGAGGCGACGACGTTCTTGGCAAGGTAGCGCGTCGCGTAAGCCGCCGAACGGTCGACCTTGGTCGGGTCCTTGCCGGAGAACGCGCCGCCGCCATGCGGCGCATAACCGCCGTAAGTGTCGACGATGATCTTGCGGCCGGTGAGACCGCAATCGCCGTCGGGACCGCCGATGACGAAATTGCCGGTCGGGTTGACCAGGAAGTCAGCCGACTTGGCCGGCATCCAGCCTTTCGGCAGCGCCGCGGCCACCGTCGACTCGATCATGTCTTTGACCATGCCGGGGGTGTACTTCTTGCCGTTGCGGCTCTTCTCGCTGTGCTGGGTCGAAACCACGACCTTGGTGCATCCAATCGCTTTGCCGTCGACATACTTCACCGTTACCTGGCTCTTGGCGTCGGGCTGCAGATCGGGGATCGCGCCGGAGTGGCGCTTGTCGGCCAGCGCCTTGAGAATGCGGTGCGCGAAGAAAATCGGCGCCGGCATGAACGAGTTCTTTTCATAGACTTCGCTCTCGGTGCAGGCGAAGCCGAACATCATGCCCTGGTCGCCGGCGCCTTCTTCTTCGCCGCTCTTTTTCTTCTTGGCATCGACGCCCATGGCGATGTCGGCGGACTGGCCGTGCAGCAGCACTTCGACGTCGGCGCCGTAGCTGGAGAAGCCGTCCTGGTCGTAGCCGATGTCCTTGACCACACCACGCGCGATCTTGGTGATCAGCTCGCGGTCGACGACGAACTTGCCGCCGTGCTTATGGAAGAACGGCGCCGGACCGCGGCCTTCGCCGGCGATGACGATCTTGTTGGTGGTGGTCAGCGTTTCGCAGCCGAGCCGCGTATTCACCGCGCTGTCGTCGGCGATGCCGAGCTTGATGTCGTTTTCGAGGAACGCGTCGAGCACCGCGTCTGAAATCTGGTCGCAGACCTTGTCCGGGTGACCTTCGGAAACCGACTCGCTGGTGAACAGAAAATTCTTGTGAGCCAAGATAAACTCCTCCCGTGCACGCGGCCTATCGCTGCGTCGTTTCACATTCGGATGAGGTTCTTACAGCGGTCGCGCGCAACGTCAAGGTGCGGGCAATGTGGGCAATAGCCACCAGCCGCGATGGGCGCGGCCCGCTGTTGCGGAATCTAACGACGGGGGCGCAGCCTCAGTCCGGCCGGCGAACGGCAACTACGTGCATTAACGCCAATACCCGCTTGGACGTCCGCAACGATAGCCGGGCTGACGCAACGGCAAACCTGAACGACGACGACGGCGAAGGCGAGGACGCCTTATTCCTCGCCGGCAATCTGTTCGACCAGATCGACGATGCGCCGGCGCAGCTTGCTATTCTTGATGCGCATGAACGACTTGGTCAGCGAAAGGCCGTCCGATGTGGCGAGGAAGTCGGACACGTAAGCCGGCGACGGTGCTTCGCCGAGGCCGCTGGTTTGACCGGGCGGATGCGGCGCGCCTTCGAAGAAAAATGAAACCGGGACTTGCAGGATATTGGCGATCGCCTGCAACCGGCTGGCGCCAATACGGTTGGTGCCCTTCTCGTATTTCTGGACTTGCTGGAAGGTCAGGCCGAGGGCGTCGCCGAGCTTTTCCTGACTCATGCTCAGCATCATCCGGCGCATGCGCACGCGCGAGCCGACATGCTTGTCGATCGGATTGGGAGCCTTCTTAGCCATAAATGTCTCCTATGCCACCATTGCGGATCGTAATGTCACAGGTTGTCCCCTTTATGCAATCCGTCTTTTTCCGGGTATCAGAAGTACGCTCAAAGAAGAATGAAAATTACCGATAATTATCAATAGTTTTCACAGCAAAATGGCGTCGATAAGATTTCTGCAATTCAACTGTTATTATTTTTTTATAGCAATCTGGATCGCCAATACGTCGGCCCCTGTCTACGCGCGCAGCCGCCGGCGAGCCACCCCTAGCAAACTTGCAACCAGCAATAGAATCAATGGGTATTCGCCGATTGCGGCAAAAA
This sequence comes from Pseudolabrys sp., assembly GCA_029945495.1. GTDB lineage: Bacteria > Pseudomonadota > Alphaproteobacteria > Rhizobiales > Xanthobacteraceae > Pseudolabrys. Next base: position 12,632 of record JAQSCR010000461.1, read on the forward strand.
GTGTGGGGGATAAAGCTTTTGGCAAGCCGGCATCGAGCACGCCCTCAACCCCCAGTGGCAGCGACTGGACGACCCGGCCAACCGGATCGATGACGCCGGAAATCCCAGTATTGGCAGCGCGCACCAACGGCAAACCCTCGGCGACGGCGAGCATGCGCGCCTGCTGAAAATGCTGATAAGGCCCGGTGCTGATGCCAAACCAGCCGTCATTGGTGACGTTAACCAGCCAGCCGGGACGCTCGCCGTCGGGCCCCGCGCTGCCCGGAAAAATCGCCTCGTAGCAG